>JAUILW010000162.1 GCA_030432795.1 Gammaproteobacteria bacterium | reverse complement strand
GGCGTGCTCGGCACGGCGGCTGTATTGGCACCTTCAGGAATCGCCGTGCCGGCCTCGAGCCTGTGGCTGGATCTGCCGCTGGCCGTCGCCGTGGGTGTGCTATGCCTGCCCTTTCTCTACCGTGGCCGCACGATCGGACGCGCGTGTGGTGCCTGTTTCGTCGCCGGCTACATCATCTACACCGGCATCCTCTACCTGCAACAAACCGGTGCGCCGACATCATGAGCCGTACGTTTGATTTTATGCGTCACCGTCACCTGTGGATGGGCATATCCGCGGCGGCGGTGCTGATCTCCCTCGTTGCACTGTCTGCGCGTGGCCTCAACCTGGGTCTCGACTTCACCGGCGGCAGCATGATCGAGCTGTCTTTTTCGCGGCCGGTAACGGCGGAAACGCTGCGCGGCGTGTTAGAGGCAGGCGGCTATAACGATACCGTGGTGCAGATGTTCGGCACGGAGGAAGACGTGCTGGTCAGGGTCCCACCGCAGGCGGATCGGGAAGGTAGCGTTGTGAGCGAGCAGGTCGTGGCGCTTCTACGCGGGCAGGTGGATGCGGACGTGCAGCTGCAGCAGGCAAACTTCATCGGTCCGGCGGTCGGTGATGAACTTGCTGAGGACGGCCTGCTGGCCATCTTCGCGTCGATGCTGGTCATCATGGTCTACATCTTTTTTCGCTTCTCGAAGCAGTTCTCCTTCGGTGCGGTAATCGCGCTGGTGCACGACACCATCGTCACGCTGGGTTGTTTTGCGGTGTTCCGCTGGACTTTCGACCTTGCCGCACTCGCCGCCGTGCTGGCTGTGATCGGTTACTCCCTGAACGACACCATCGTCATCTACGATCGCGTGCGGGAGGTCTTGCGCAAGTCCCGCCGTCCGACCCTGGCGCCGTTGATCAACCGCGCGTTGAACGAAACCCTCGGCCGCACCATCGCTACGGCAGGCACCACGTTGTTCGTGGTGGTCTCGCTGCTGGTCTTCGGCGGAGAGTCTGTGCGCAGTTTCGCGTTGGCGCTGACGATCGGCATCGTTGCCGGAACCTATTCCTCCATTTACGTTTCGGCGCCGGCTCTGCTCTGGTTCCGGCTGGAGGCCGCCGATCTTGTGGTGCATCCCGACCAGGAAGATACGCCGTGACGCAGGTTCGGTTCGCGGGGTGATCCGCTTGGCGATGTAGAGCACCTCCCTTAAGCTGGGCGCTCGTTCAACAGCTGGTCAGGCACATTGGAGTACAAAGCACCTGAACAGGACATCGCCTTTCTGCTCAACGACGTCTTCGACGTGCAGAAGGAGTGGTCCGACATCCCGGCGTTCGCGGATTTCACAGACGATCTGCTGGCCGCAGTCGTCAGTGAGGGCGGGCGGGTAGCCAGCGGCGTGCTGGCGCCCATCAACCAATCCGGTGACGCGCAAGGCTGCACCTGGAACGATGGCGAGGTGCGCACGCCGGAAGGTTTTCCTCAGGCGTTCGCCGAATTCGTCGGCGGTGGCTGGCTCGGCCTCAGCGGCAATCCGGAGTACGGCGGTCAGGGCATGCCGAAAATGCTCGGCTGCCTGATCGAAGAGATGTTCTGGGCGGCCAACCCGAGCTTCTACCTCTACGGCACCCTCACCGTCGGCGCGGCGCTGTGCATAGATTCCCACGGCACCGCAGAGCAGAAAGGCATGTACCTGCCCAGGCTCTACAGCGGCGAATGGACCGGTGCGATGGGTCTGACCGAGTCGCACGCCGGCACCGATCTGGGCCTGATCCGCACGAAAGCGGAGCCTAATGCCGATGGTAGCTATGCGATCAGCGGCACGAAGATCTTCATCACCAGCGGCGAGCACGATCTGGCGGAAAACATCGTGCACCTGGTGCTCGCCAAGCTGCCGGACGCGCCCGGCGGTTCGCGCGGCATTTCGCTGTTTATCGTGCCGAAATTCCTGCCGGACGCCGACGGCAATCCGGGCGCGCGCAACGCCGTGGCGAGCGGCTCGCTGGAACACAAGATGGGCATCCGCGCCAGCGCGACCAACGTCATGAACTTCGACGGCGCTACCGGCTGGTTGTTGGGTGAGCCGAATCAGGGGCTTGCCTGCATGTTCACGATGATGAACTACGAGCGTCTGAGCGTCGGTCTGCAGGGGCTCGGCGCAGGTGAGATGGCCTACCAGCTGGGTGCGGCCTATGCCCGCGACCGCTTGCAGGGTCGTGCGCCAGCCGGCCCGCAGAATGCGGATGGCCCGGCAGACTCGCTGCTCGTGCACCCGGACGTGCGCCGCATGCTCCTGACAGCACGTGCGTACTCCGAGGGTGGGCGCGCCTTTGCCATGTTCGCGGGGCTGCAGCTCGATCGGGGCAAGTACGCAAACGACCCCACGGCCCAGGCGTTTTCCGAGCTTCTGACGCCAGTTGCCAAGGCGTTCATGTCCGATCGCGGCTTCGAATCCGCCGTTGCTGCGCAACAGGTGTTTGGCGGCCACGGCTACATTCAGGAGTGGGGCGCAGAGCAGGTGGTGCGAGATACCCGCATCGCGCAGATCTACGAGGGTACCAACGGCGTGCAGGCCATGGACCTCATCGGTCGCAAAGTACTGCGCGATGGCGGCAGGACGCTGGAGGATCTGGTGGCGCACATGCGCGGTGTAGCGGTGAGCGATGCATACGCAGCGCCACTGGAAGCGGCTTTCGAGCGCTTGCTGGAAAGCACGCGCTCAGTGGTGCGCCGCAGCCAGGAAGATGCCAACCTGCCGGGTGCTGTGGCCACGGATTACCTGGATCTCGTCGGCCATACCGTATACGCGTGGCTGTGGGGACGGATGGCCAGCGCGCCTACCGCCAGCGATGCAAAACAGGCTACCGCACGTTTTTATTTCGACCGGTTGTTGCCGCGTACGCTCGGCCTGGCGGCGAGTATCGAAGCTGCCGCTGCTGCGGTATCGGATTTTCCGGAGGAAGCGTTTTGAGCGTGCGGGCGCTGTGGCGGGCCAACCGAGGCTTCGTGCTTTTCGTAGTACTCATGTTCATGTTCCGCAGCACGTTTGCTGACTGGAGCGATGTGCCGAGCGGCTCCATGCGGCCTACCATCATCGAAGGTGATCGCATCTTCGTGAACAAGATGGCTTACGACGTTCGGCTGCCGTTCACCCATGTGTCACTTGTGCACGTGGCAGACCCGCAGCGCGGCGACATCGCGCTGTTCGACTCATCGGTGGCCGACAAGCGCCTCATCAAGCGCGTCATCGGCGTGCCGGGGGATGTGGTGCAGATGCGCCGCAACCGGTTGATCATCAATGGTGTGCCGGTTGCGTACAGCACAGTTCAGGGCCGGCAGGTTGAGCACCTGCCCGAGGTCAGCCATATGGTGGATACTGCCGAGCGCCACCGTGGATTTGGCGACTTCGGGCCGGTGCAGGTGCCGCCGGATCAGTATCTGATGCTGGGCGACAGCCGTTCGAACAGCGCCGATTCTCGGGTCATTGGCTTCGTGCCGCGCAGTGAATTCGTTGGCCGCTCGAACCGGGTGGTGGTGTCGTTGAACTACGAGCGTTACTTTCTGCCGCGCGAGGAGCGGTTTCTGCAGCCGCTGATCTGACTAACAGGGGTGCGCGTCGCCTGAGCGCGGGTCGCAGACGGACATCGCTGCCAGGTAGGCAGACCACATGGCGATCTCTTCCCTTGGCAGGTAATTCGTAGCGCCCGCTCCGTCGAATGGCGGCACCCGTTTTGCGCGGGTGATCGTATAGAGCGCGTCGTTTCCGGCGATGGCCTTGAGCATGGTGATCTGCCCGAGCTGGGTGACGCTGCTGCGCGGACAGGTCATCAACGCAACCTCAGTGAGGTAGCCGTTTTCCTTGCCTGAGTAAGTCTTGAATACCTGCGCGCCCGGGCAGCCAGCCTGCAGCTCGTCGCCGATGAGCGTCACCGCGTCCTGCGGGCTTGCCACGGGCTGTGCCACCAGCCGCTCGAAGGTGATCTTCTCCCGCCAACCGCCTTCGAGCAGGTCTGGATGCACAAACTCGGACATGCGCAGTCGCGACGTCTGAGTGGCGGTGCCGGGCGTCCAACCCTGGGGCGGCTCGGCGCGCAAGTGTTCCTGCGCTGCCTGATCTTGCTGCGGGTTGGCGGCACAGGCGCTCAGGAAGACGAGCAGCAGCAGTAATGGCCTTTTCATCGGACGAGTATACGGGCTACGCAAGGTTGGCCTGCACCGCGCTCAGCGAATGGCCACCGGGTTGATCACCGCCTGCACGGCGCCGACGAAACGCGGCGCGCCGAGTACGAACAGAAACTCGTGCACGCCGTCGGCGGCGAGTGCGCGTGTATCCATGTTTTCGAGGATGTACACGCCGTTCTTTGCGAGCAGCTCCGGATGCACCGGAAACGCTTCTTCAGGCTTCTCGCTGGGCAGCACTTCGAGCGCCCAGGAATCTGCGCCAACAGCGACCACGCCGAGGCCTGCAAGGTAACGGGCGCCGTCCACGCCCAGCCCCGGCTCGCCGGCCATGAACGCCACCGGATCGTCGTCCATTACGTTCAGCCAACCAGTGTGGAACAGGACGACATCGCCGGACTCGATCTGTACGCCCTGGGCTTTGGCTGCAGCGCGTATGTCTTTGCTGTTGAATGCTTTGCCGGCGGGCAGCACGGCCTCGCCGAAGTGCTTCGCCATATCCAACAGCACGCCACGTGTGGCGATGGGCGGTAGCTGGTCGATGCTGAGCTTTGTCAGCCCCGTGTTGGCAACAAAATCACTCGCGTGGTTGCCGTTGTAGTAGGTGTGGTTGACGCCCATGTGGCCGAGGCCGTCGATCTGGCTACCGATGCCCATCCACAGGTACATCAGATCGTCGTTGCCGGTAGCCTTGTTGACCCCCAGTGGTGTGCCTGTGCCGTCGGAGAGCTGCAGCACCGTCATGGAGTAGCTGCGCGGTGGATAGGCCGGCGATTCGGGGCCGGTTTCCACGCCCAGGCGATAGGTTTTTCCTTCCGTGACCAGGCGCGCCGCCTGCACCAGCTTCTCTGGGGTCAGGTTGTTGATGGCGCCAAGGGTATCGTCGGCACCGTACTTCGACGGGTACCAGTCCTCAGCGTGGACGGTGGCCGCAAGGGCCGCAAAAACGATCAATAGCGCGGTGCGCATGGTTAGTGTCCCTCTCTCGATTCGTTGAGCGCATCGACCAGCTTGCCATAGATGCCACCGAATGCCCCGTTGGACATGATGACGATGTGCCTGCGCCTGATCCCCGGAGCAGCCAGGTGCTCCACCAGGCGGTCGATGCTGTCGAACACAGTGGATGGCACTACACAGTGCGTTGCCAGCTCCGTGACGTCCCACTTGATGTTTTCGCCGCGAAACCAGATGGCGCGATCGGCGGGTGCGGCGCACGTGGCGAGCTCGTCCCGCAGGGTGCCGAGCGACATGGTGTGCGTGCGCGGCTCAATCACCGCGATGAGCTCATCGCCGCCCACGGCTTTGCGCAGGCCCTGCAGCGTGCTGCGGATGGCGGTGGGGTGGTGGGCGAAGTCGTCGTACACGCTGGTCTCGCCGTCGTCGTAAATGCGCTCCAGGCGCCGCTTCACCCCTTCGAAGGCGTTGAGGGCGTCGATTGCGACTGCCGGTGCTACCCCGGCATGCCGCGCCGCGGCGATGGCGGCGAGGGCGTTGTTGACGTTATGGCGGCCTAACATGCTCCATTGCACGCGGCCGAGCACCTGATCGTTCAGGCAAACCTCAAAGGCGCTGCCGTCCGCTTCGCTGTCGCCGGGGTGAAACCGTTCGCCGTTGTCCATGGGCTGCGCGTGCTTGATCGGCTCGGCGCCGAACCGCGTGATGGGTGTCCAGCAACCAAGCTTGAGCGTGTCGTCCACGTGGTCGTCGGCGCTGGGCGCCACCACCAGGCCATCGCCAGGTACCGAGCGCAACAGGTGGTGAAACTGGGTCTGGATGGCGGCGAGATCCGGGAAGATGTCGGCGTGGTCGTATTCGAGGTTGTTGATGATGGTGGTGCGCGGCCGGTAGTGCACAAACTTGGAACGCCGGTCGAAGTACGAGGTGTCGTACTCGTCTGCTTCCACCACGAAAAACGGCGTATCGCCCAGCCGCGCAGAGCGGTCGAGATTCTTCGGCACGCCGCCGATCAGGTAGCCAGGCGCAAGACCGGCACTTTCCAGTATCCAGGCCAGCATGCTGGCAGTGGTGCTCTTGCCGTGGGTGCCGGCCACTGCGAGCACCCAGCGGTTGCGCAGCACCACGTTGCCCAACCACTCCGCACCGGAGGTGTAGTTGAGCCCACGGTTGAGAATATGTTCGATGGCCGGATGTCCGCGGGGCAGGCCGGCATTGCCGACAACGACGACGTCCGGGGCAGGCTCCAGCTGCGCCGGATCGAAACCTTCGAACACCTCAATGCCGGCAGCAGCGAGCTGATCGCTCATGGGTGGGTACAGCGCTTTGTCGCTGCCACTCACCTCGTGACCCAGGGCCTTGGCGAGCTGCGCGAGGCTGCCCATGAGGGTGCCGCCGATGCCGAGAAAATACGTGCGCGTCATGCGTTGATGGCCGTCTGGCTGATGATGGTGGCGAACATGGTCAGCCCGAGGGCGATGACCACGCCCAGGGGCATGCTGACGTTGAACGCGTGGCGCAGGATGTTGCCGGCGGCCGCCATGGACCAGAAGAAGAACACCAGCATGCCCGGCGTGGGCTGCGCGCCGGTGAGCTGCTGCAGGGCTGGCAGCAGCACACCGAACACGGCGGTGATCACCAGATCGCAGCCGAGCCAGGCCGTGAAAGTCGGCACAAAGCGCCTGGGCAACTCGCGCAGGTACAGGCCTGTCCACAGAAGACCCGCGAGTGCGGCCTGCTGCACGAGTATGGCGGTGCTGATGCGCAGCGGTGTGGTGTCTTCAGTGAGGACGGCGGACAGCGCGATGCTGACCGCCAGGTTTGCGGCAATGACCAGCGCGACAAACCAGGTTGCCGTTGGCACCTGTGATGGGTTCGCGCGCAGCAATGCGAGCTGCCAGAAATAGCTGATGACGGTGAGCACGTGATATCGCGGTAAAAACTGCGGGGAAATTCTCGCACAAGTCGCACGCTTGGCCGACAATTAAGCCTCATTCGAACAGG
>JAUILW010000929.1 GCA_030432795.1 Gammaproteobacteria bacterium | reverse complement strand
TGCGCGGCACGCCCGAGGCCTTGCGCCTTGCCTTCTCGTGGCGCGATCTCGACGGGGTTCAGGTCTTCCAGGAGGAGCCCGGGCAACATTTTGCCGCGTTTCAGATCGACACGAATGCGGTGCCACCGCTTGAGGACATCGACGATCTCATCGCCCTGGCGCGCCTGTCGGCGCCAGCGCGATCGCGGCTGGCGCGCATCTTTCACGGCTACGACCTGCGGCGGATCAAGCTGGACGACACGCGGCTCGGTGACGGGCTGCTCAGCGATTACAGCGGCGTGCGTCACACAGACGGGCAGACGCGCCTGTCGTTTGGGCGCGTGTTTCCCGCGACTGTGCCCGCGCCGGAGGTGCGGACACATGCAGGGATATTCGTCGATCATGTCGGGCGCGCGTTCCTGCCGGGCCGGTTTGTTCTGTCAGACAGCAGGCTGGACGACGACCGGGCGACGCCCAACCCGTTCATCTATCACGCGCACCTGTTCATGCTGGCCAACACGGATGGTGTCCCGGACGAGCCTGCCGACTTCGAGCCTGTGCGCAGGTTCCAGCGGGCGCAGATGGTGCTCTCGGAGGGAATGCGCCTCGGAGATACCAACAGCCGAACACCCCCGGTGGATTGGGTGTTCTACGAGGGGCGCAGGCGGCTCTCCGAGGAGGCTGCGGTCTCCGGCGCTCCGGCAGAGGTGCGGCGCATCCAGCGCACGGAGATGTTCGAGCGACGCTCTGCAGGGGCAGCACTGGCGCCTGCGCCGGTGGTGGTGGCGCGGTGGAGCCATGTGCTGCGCACCCACGCCTTCGGCGGCCGGTCACAGGTTTACCGCCTGTCCGACACCGTTCGCCAACTGCCTCCCGTCTGGTACGCTCAGCCCGCGCGGGCGCTTGCTGCCGAGACCTACGAGGTGGCTGTGCGCGTGCGCGACGCGGTGCGCGCGGACGCGCGGGTCGCCGATCCGGAGCGGTTTACACCGGCTCAAGTGTTGCGAGCTGACGCGCGCTCTGTCGGCGATGGTCTCCGGCTCATCCCGACAAACCCTGCTCTGGCCGTGCTGTCTGATCTCTACGACCCGACCGCCTCACCGACACGGGTCACCAACCTGACCAATGATGCGGCTTACGCCGGGCAGTTCTGGCTGCCGCTCACTTACGTCGACCAGCCCTGGTCCGAGGTGCAGGTCCTCGTCGGGGCCATGCACCGCACGGACACACCCAACACAGACTGACGAGGAGGCCTAATGGCTATCATGACGCGCTCGGGGCGCGCAGCCCTGGCGGACGCAATCCGCCAGCGCCCGCTCCATCTTGCCTGGGGCACAGGCAACACCGCCTGGGAC
>JAUILW010000161.1 GCA_030432795.1 Gammaproteobacteria bacterium | reverse complement strand
GTGCGCCAGCACCCGGGCCTGTGCCAGGGTGAGCCCAACCTGCTGGGCAACGTCGTTGAAGCGGTCGCGCAGCAGACGCGCCACCTCCGAGACGAGAAAGCCAAACTCGCGATTGTCTGGCACCGGGTACCGCCTGCCTATGGCTTAATTTCAGTGCCCCTGATATTAAGCTAGGCTAACTATCTTTCCAATCCGGCGAAGATCGCGGATCCAGCTCGAACGCGGCGGTGCTCGAGCGCACCACCGGCACGAAGTCCGCATCGTGCGAGGCAGCCTCGCCGCGGCGCACAAGGCACAGCAGCGTCCAGAGCACCACCACCCCGAACAGCGCTGCCACCAGCGCAAAGAACGCTTGGCCGCCAAAACCGTCCATGGCGGCCGCAAACAACGTCGGACCTGCCACCGCACCGAAGCTGTTGAGCATCAGCACGCTGGTGCCCACCGACAGAAAGTTCATCGGGATGCGGTCGTTGGCATGCGAAAGGCACACCGGGTACAGGGCATTGGCTGCGCCCCCGAGCAGAAACACCGCTGCAATGAGCGCAATCTCCGACTGCGTAGCCCAGAGCGACAGCGCCGCCGCAGCGGCACCCAGCACACCCAGCAACAGCAGCACATAGCGACGGTCCACACGATCGGAGAGCTTGCCCGCTGGATACTGCAGCGCCGCGCCGCCCAGGATCATGGCCATCATGAGCTGAACGGCCATCAACGCATCGTAGCCAAGCGCAATGGCCAACACCGGCAGGAGTGCGTATAGCGCACTTGTTACGAGGCCGGCAAGCACGGGCGCGAGGAACGCCGCCGGTGCCTCACGGGCCAGGCGACGGATCTCCGTGCGAGCGGTGCGGGGTCGCCGCGGCTGTTGCATGCGGATGAGCGATAGCGGCAGCACCGCCAGGGACAATAGCGCCACGCCAAGCACCACGGGTGCTGCATCGACAGGCGGCGCAATGGGCACCGCAAGCTGGCCGAGCACCATCGCCGTGAGCACCAGCATGGTATAGAACGCAAGCGTACGACCACGATTGGCATCGGACGCACGGTCGTTGAGCCAGCTTTCGATGACGATGTAGCAGCCGGAGATGCCAAGACCGGTGGCGAAACGCAAGGCCATCCACGCCGGCACTTCGGCGAACACCAGCACACCAAGCAGCGCCAACCCGCACACCGTGGTGGCGGCGCTGAATACCCGAATGTGCCCCACCGCCGCGACGAATCGCGGGACGAGCAGACAGCCGGCCAGAAAGCCGGCAAAGTACGCCGTGCCGGTCAGTCCAATGGCCGTTGCGTCCCAGCCCAGCCCGTCCGCCCGTAACGGCAGCAACGTGAGCTGCAGACCGTGGCCGGCCAGCAGCAGCGCGGTAGAGAGATAGAGCGCTAGAAACTGTCGCGTTTGCTGTAACACCGCCTGCAAACCCTACCAGCGCGCGCGCGTGCCGCGCGCATCTACGTGCACGAACGGCCCGTGCGCCGCCGTGCTTCCATAAACACCCAGGCCGCCAACACGCTCCCCGAACAAGCCCCTGCGAGACATGTCATCGATGAACGATGCAAGCCACAGGGCGTCTTCCTGATCAATGTTGCCGTCGCCGTTCAAGTCGTCCATCACGCCATCCGCGGGGTGCTCATCGATGAAGATATCGGCCGCACCGCCCCAGACATGACGGCTACCCGGCACGTTGCCGATGCTATGGTTGTACCAGGGCGTACGATAACCACTCATGATGACGAATCCGCCAGTAGCTCTTCCGCTGGCATTCAGTTGCGCAAGGATGCTCTCCAGCTTGAGCAGCAGACTCGCCCGCAACACCACATACTTCGGAAACCCACCCGGCTGTTTGGTGACGAACTGCCCCAGGCGAAAGTTCGGCGACAGCGGCGTGTGCTGATTGTCTTTGGTGACCTCCACGTACCCCGGCGGCGCCTGATAGATGTCAAGGTCATTCAGCGGCTGGCTTGGATAGGCGCCAATCCGGTATCCGTTCAGATAGCCTTCGCCCGTCAAGCGCGCAGCAGCAACCATCACGAACACATGTATTGTCGCAACCTCGCCGGAGGCACTATTGGTTATGGTGAGCGGGTACAGACCAGGCGCCTTCGGCGCCTGCATTGCACTTTCCCCCACAGCAATGGTACGCCCGGCAAACTCCGCAGTGCCGCCATTGAGCGCATCACGAAAGTGCACCGAAAAGTGCTGCTCCGGCATCACGTAGATCGCAAACTCCGGGTAGGTCACAGTATGCCCATCCACTACGACGGGCACGCTCAGGCGCCGGCCATCCCAGCCGTGAGCAGGAGCCAGCAGACAGGCAAAGAGCAGCGTAAGGAGAGGCCGCTTCATCTCAAGACAGCAACGCCGGTTCCGGGAAGTGCAGTTAGATAGGGGCAGTTTCGCCTGAAGCGACACTCGACGCCAGACTTTCGCCCGCTGACACCTCAACCACGCTGACCCCAGGGATAAACCAGCCCGGCACCCGGCCAGCCAACGCTTCGAACACATCGAAGCATGGGCACCATACAACCTGCTTTTTTCGATGCAGACAGCTCGGCATGCTGCGCGCCGTTTCGACAAGCATTCGTTCATCAACACCAAGGAGTACATTTATGTGGATTGAAGACCCATTCCGTTCCGTCATCGGCGGCACCCTGATCATCTTTGCAGCGTGCGCCGCGCTCATGGGCGGCATGGCTGTCGTCAACACCTTCGTGTGAGCGCACTTGAGACGGGCGGCGCGCCGCCCGTCACCCCCCGCTATCGATCCTACGTACTGGCCATGCTGGTGGTCGTGTACGTGTTCAATTTTCTCGACCGCCAGATCGTCACCATCCTGGCAGAACCGATCAAACTCGACCTGGGTTTGAGCGACACGCAGATCGGTCTGATGACCGGCCTCGCTTTTGCGGTGTTCTATACCGTGCTCGGCATACCCATCGCCCGGCTCGCCGACCGCGCCAACCGCACCACCATCATCACCAGCGCGCTCGTCATCTGGAGCGGCATGACTGCGTTGTGCGGCATGGCGCAGAACTTCGCTCAGATGCTGGCCGCGCGCATTGGTGTGGGCGTTGGCGAAGCTGGCTGCTCGCCGCCCGCCCACTCATTGATTGCTGACTACTACCCGGCGGAGTCCCGCGCATCCGCCATGTCCATCTACGCGCTCGGCATTCCTATTGGCAGCATTCTCGGCCTTCTGGCCGGCGGCTGGATCGCCGAGTTTTACGGTTGGCGTGCAGCGTTCTTCATCGTCGGGCTACCCGGCATCCTCCTTGCCGTGGCGTTCAAGCTGACCGTGCGCGAACCCCTACGCGGCTTGTCGGATGGCACGGTAGGCGTTGCAACCCCGCAGCCTCCGCTGCGCGACACTCTGCCGGTGTTGCTCAAAAACCGCACCATCATGCACATGGCCATGGGCGGCGCTCTGACCTCGTTCGTAGGCTACGGCCTCGGGCAGTGGCTACCCGCCTTTTTCATAAGGGTGCACGAGATGGGTATCGCCGAAACCGCGACCTACTTCGGACTGGTGCTGGGCGTAGCCAGCGCCATCGGCACACTTCTGGGCGGCAACATCGCCGACCGGCTGGCGCGGCGCGACAAGCGCATGTACGCCTGGGTGCCGGCAGCCGGTGTGCTGGCGGCGTTCCCGTTCTATGTGTTTGCACTCATGAACAACTCTCCCTACGTCGCCATCGCCGTGCTCGTCGTGCCGAGCCTGCTCAACTCGCTGTGGCTGGGGCCGGCCTTCGGAACCATTCAGAACATTGCTCCTACCCGCATGCGCGCATTGGCGTCAGCGGTGGTGCTGTTCATTCTGAACATCATCGGCCTGGGACTTGGGCCGTTCCTGGTGGGCGTGCTGAGCGACGCGCTGGAAGGCACATTCCCCGGCGAGGGTCTGCGCTGGGCGATTCTCATCGCTACGGCCGCCTATTTCTGGGCCGGAGCACACTTCCTCTTCGCCGCCCGCAGCCTGCGCGAGGATCTGCAGCGCGCCAGCGTCCCCGCGGAAAGCGCCACCGCAATCTGAGCCGCCGACTAGTGGCGCAACCAGAGCGCCTCCGTCACAAGGCACACGCCACCGTAGCGGGACAGTGTGGGGCGCACCGCGTCGATAATCCGTTCCACCACCTCGTCTTCATTGCAGGCAACGATAAACACGCAGTTTGTGGACGTACCAGCCGGCTCATCGCCACGACGCTCGCCTCTGTCGCCACGGCCGCTGGCATGGTCGATAAGTGTGTAACCAGGCGCTCCAGCTTCGAGCAACAGGCCTGCCAGCCGCGGTGCAATCGCACGCTCAATGACGACCTCGATTCGTTTGCAGGGCTTCATGTGCAGTGCCTCGTCACGCGACCAGCCAGCGAACCGCCACATGGTACAGCGGAATACCGACGATCAGGTTGAACGGAAAGGTGATAGCCAGCGACGTGCCTAGATAGTAGCTGGGATTAGCCTCGGGCAGGGCCAGCCGCATGGCGGCCGGCACGGCGATGTACGACGCGGATGCCGCAAGCACGACCAGCAGCAGCGCATCTCCCTCACCCAGCCCCAACATCCAGGCAAGCGCCATACCCATCGCGCCGTGCAGCAGTGGTAGTAGCAACCCCAGCAACGCCAGCATCATGGTCTGACCTCCACCTCGCGAGAGATCGCGCATGCGGCGCATGGCGACAATGCCCATATCCAGCAGGAACAGACACAGGATGCCGATAAAGAGATCCACCACCAGCGGCTCGAGTTGGGTCATACCCCGCTCGCCCGTGGCGTAGCCGATGGCCAGGCTACCGAGGATGAGGAACACCGAGCCGTTGAGGAGCGACTCTCTGAGCATCGCTTTCGGTTCAAACGGCAGTGCACCCGCGCTATCGCGGTTGTAGACCCGGTAGAGCAGCAGACCGATGATGATCGCTGGAGACTCCATCAACGCCATCGCCGCGACCATGTAGCCGCTCCACGTTACCTCGCCAGCATCGAGAAAACTGGTGGCCGTGACGAAAGTCACGGCACTCACCGAACCGTACGTAGCCGCCATGGCTGCAGCATCAGCCGCTCCCAATCGGGCACGCAGTGCAAAAAACACCCCGAACGGGATGAGGCTCGCGAGCAGCACCGCGGCTCCGAGCGAGGTGAATGTCGTCCAACCGCCGAGGCTCGAGCTGAGGGCCACGCCGCCCTTGAAGCCAATCGCGAAGAGCAGGTACAGCGACAACAGCTTGGCTACCTGCTCGGGAATCTCCAGGTCCGAGCGCACGAGCGCGGCCAGCAAACCCAGCGCGAAGAACAACAGCGGCGGCGAGGTCAGGTTAGCGAGAAACAGGCTGTCCATGGCAGGCGATCAGCTCTGTTCGACGCGCGTCGCTTTCGCCTCGCTTTCCTCGGCCATGCGCGCCTTGAGGAGCGCTACGCGTTGGAGAATCTCGTCATCGGCCGCACCGAGAATCTGCGCCGCGAGAATGCCCGCATTACGAGCGCCATCGATGGCGACGGTCGCCACAGGCACGCCAGCCGGCATCTGCACGATGGACAGAAGTGCATCCTCACCTGCAAGACGCGTGGCGCTCACCGGCACGCCAATCACCGGCAGCGGGGTGAGCGATGCAATCATGCCAGGCAGGTGTGCGGCACCGCCTGCGCCTGCGATGATCACTCGGAACCCTCGCGCTACCGCACCCTCTGCGAATTCAAACAGACGCCGCGGCGTTCGATGCGCGCTGACCACGGATACCCAGCTATCGATGTCGAGCTCGCGCAGCACGTCACGTGCAGGGGCCATGGTAGGCAGATCCGAGTCGCTGCCCATGACGATCGCAACCTTGGTCATCAACCTGCCTTCAGTACGTCTATAGAGGCATCTGCGCGTCGTGCCGCCTGCAGCGCACTAACCGACACCACGGTGAGGTGGCCCATTTTGCGCAGCGGCCGAGGTTCGCTCTTGCCATACCAATGCACGTGCACCCCTTCCGGCTGACCGTCTAAGGCCATCCGATCGCGGCAGGCGCGATCGAGTTCAGGCTCGTAGAGCAGGTTGTTCATGGCCGCCGGCTGCGATTGACGCGGCTCGAGCAATGGCAAGCCGCTCACCGCCCGCACGTGAAGCTCAAACTGCGACACATCGAAAGCTTCGATAGTCAGGTGACCGACGTTGTGCACCCTCGGCGAGATCTCGTTCACCAGCAGCCCAGACTCTGTGACAAACATCTCCACCGCAAACACACCAACTCCCTCGAGCGCCTCAACCACACGTACAGCCAGGCTACGCGCCTGCACTTCAAGACGCTCGCCGAGCCCGGCCGGGCACACCACCTGGCGCAGAACGTTACCCCGCGCATCGAAGTCCATGGCGAACACAGGATACACCGCCACCTCGCCCGCCACATTGCGCGCCAGGAGCACCGCGATCTCCTGCTCGTGCTCCACCCACTGCTCGGCTATGCAGGGCGCGCCCGCCATGGCAGGCGGCACGATACCATCCTTCACCACCGCCACACCAAGCCCGTCATATCCACCGCGCTGCCGCTTGATCACGTAACGTGGTCCGAACGGGACGGTGCACTGATCGCTGATACCTGCATCGAATCGCAGAAACGGGGCGGTTGGGATGTCGTGCTCAGCGAGCCAGGCTTTCTGATCCGCTTTGTTCTGAATGAGACGCAGCGTCTCAACGCCAGGCGCCACTCGAACCCTACCGGAACGTGCACGCTCCGCAATGAGGTCGAGCACCGCAGGTGCCACGTCCTCGCGCTCGAACGTCACCACATCACAATGGTCGAGCAGGCGCGCGACGTTGTCGACGTCGTCGAGCGCCCCGTAGACCACCTGATCTGCCAACGGCACCGCCACATCGTCCTGGCGGGAAGCGAGCACAACGGAGCGCAGCCCGAGCTGACGGGCTGCGCGGCAAAGATAGGCGCCGAGCTGACCGGCGCCCAGGATACCTATGGCCGTTCCCATCAGGCGTCGTCGCCGCCGAGGAAGCCCAGCAGGTGCAACAGGGACGTGAACAGGTTGTAGATCGACACGAACAGCGTCACCGTGGCCATGATGTAGTTGGTTTCACCGCCGCGCACGATGTTCTGCGTTTCCCACAGGATCAGGCCGCACATGAGCAGTACGAACAGACCCGAAACCGCCAGCGACA
>JAUILW010000928.1 GCA_030432795.1 Gammaproteobacteria bacterium | reverse complement strand
ACGGAGTTACCCCGCTCCCGTGCTTCTTCATCCAGCACGCCGCCTTTTTTGACGTAGTGCGCGACATCGGCGATGGCCACCACCAGCCGCCAGCCTGTCTCCAGCCGCTCAGCGTATACCGCGTCGTCGAAATCCTTGGCGGTCTCGCCGTCGATGGTCACGAGCGGCAACGCGCGAAGATCTGTGCGACCACGCGGCAGCCGGTTCGGCACGCGCTCTGGCAACCCGGCAACGGCATCACGTACCCCATCCGGCCACACTTGCGGGATGTGGTACGCGGCGAGCGTGGTGTCCACCGCTCGGGCTAACACGGTCTCGCCCTCGAGCACGTCAATCACCCGCCCGGTAAGCCCGCGAGCCTCCTCGCCGATGATCTCCACCCGCACTATATCGCCGTGCCGGCCGTTGTCCGGCATGTCCACCAGGCTCACGCGTCCGCGATAGTCGGATCCCAGCGCCTCCACATACGGGAAGCGGCCGAGCCAGTTGAGTTCGCCCACCAGCACGCGGTCTGACGGCGAAAGCACCTCTACGACGGTCGCCCTGCCCTGATGCACGCGCGCACGCACCAGATCGCCGGCCCTTAAACGCCCGCGCCGGCCCTGATCAACCTCCACCCCCTCGATGAGAAGCGTCTTACCCTGCTGGGTGACCACGCTCTCCACCATCTCTCCCGCCGCGGGCAGGTGGTAGAAGCCGGCATGGTCCAACTCCACCTCGCCGTTGCGCTGCAGGCCCTTGAGCACCAGGCGCAACTCCCGCACCGCGCCATGGCGGCCACGGCACAACTCCGCCTTGAGGGCGTGCCAGTCTGGCGGCGTTTCAGCGTGTTCGAGGAGGGAGAGGACCGAGCGGGCGGTGATACGCGCAGATTTTTCGGATGGCATGTTTGACACTTTAACGGTGCTTTGAGTAAATTGCGCGCCCCGCTTGATTGCGGGCTTCACCCCGGGCCGAGGTGGTGAAATTGGTAGACACGCTAGCTTCAGGTGCTAGTGGGGGTAACCCCGTGGAGGTTCAAGTCCTCTCCTCGGCACCATACCTTCTGTTTCCGCACCGCTCAGCCGAACAACCAGTAGAAGTACCCGGCGCTGGTCGCACAGATCACCACCCCTCCGACTACACTCCAGCGCTCGATCCACTTGCCTGGCCGGTACTCTGCTGCAAACTCCTGCGTAAACACCGCGCGGTGGTTGAGCACCACCACCAAGGGCGCCAGCAGAAAGCCGAGCCGCGTGGCGTAGTCGATGAACGTGGCGAACGAAGTCATGGCGAACGCGAGCACCGCATAGCCTCCTGCCGCATAGATGATGACGAGCACGGGATAGACCCACCGC
>JAUILW010000927.1 GCA_030432795.1 Gammaproteobacteria bacterium | reverse complement strand
TCGCGAACTGCAACGGCTGCGTGCCCCGCGCATAGTCGCGGTAGACGCCGTAGTGCGAGCCGTGACCGGCAAAGGCGTCCTTGACCCATGCGAGGTCGGTTGGCGTGGCGATGGTGATGGTGTCCATGTCAGAATGACCTCGCTGTCGCTAGTCGCTTGTGCATGACGCCGGTGATGGCGTGCACCATCGCGTCCACCTGATCGTCTAAGCCGTCACCGACCGGGAAGGTGCACATCTGATCTTCGAGGCTGCCAAAGACGCCGCTGTGATGCACGCGGCCTTGCTCGTAGAGCGCTACAACCGGCTCGGCACGCACCTGCTTGCCCCGGCTGGCGTGGATGAGCTGAATACGCGGCTTGACGCGACGATCCCGGCAACCGTTGAGGATGGTCTGTCGCACCATCTCCCCGCCCTGGTTTGACTCGGCAATGATGGCGTCGGCTTCGTATTCGTCATAGAGCCGTAGCGCCCGATCGGCCCACGCCTGCGGGCTTTCCCGTCGCCCGTCACCGTGCAGCAGGTAGTAGTTCCCGCTCGATATGCCAGCGACGGCGATGCCGGTTTCGTCGCTGTTCTCACCGAACGTCGTGGCCGGATCGATCGCGACCACCACCCGTTCCATGTCTGGCAGGTTGTCACTGTTCGTGATGCGCCCGGCGTCGATGATCTTCCGCGTCCAGAACGCGCCTTCGACATCTTCCAGGATCTCGGCATAGAGTTCCTGGCGTCCGAGCGTCGTGCCCTCGTATCGCTTGACGACCTGCTCCATGAACCGCGCCGCGAGGTGGTCCGCGTTCTCATACGTGCTGCCACGCACGGTGACGGTCGCTTCGTCTTTGACAAGCGATTTGATAATCTCGATCGGTCGCGGCGTGGTGGTGACGATACCGCGGGGATCGGTACCAAGCCGGTGTCCGAGCTGCAGCTGGTCCCACGCATCCGGATAGCGCCATGATGCCAGCTCGTCAGCCCAGAACGTATCGCACTGCAAGCCGCGGAACCGCTTCGGCTCGTCAGCGGAGACAAGAACGGCGGTGGCACCGCTGGCGAACGTCACCCGTCGCTTGCTCGGGGTGTACGTCATATGCACGCCGGCCTGGTCACAGACGGCCTGGAGTCCCGATTCACCCTCGATCATGATGTCGCGAATATCGGCAGCGGTCGGGCCTGCGAGCACGATGCGCCGGGCGTCACCGGCCTGGACACGCTTGCGTATCCATTCGGCGCCGGTGCGCGTCTTGCCAAAACCACGGCCCGCGAGGATCATCCAGATTTGCCACGCGCCGTCCGGTGGCCGCTGCTTCTCGCGAGCGGTCCCGTTCGGCCCATCCCACGG
>JAUILW010000926.1 GCA_030432795.1 Gammaproteobacteria bacterium | reverse complement strand
GTTCAGCTTCCGGTGTGGTCTCTACGCGCTGGATGTTGTGGTCTTTGATGTAGGCAACGAGGTCCGCGGCCCATTCCACCGCGGTTTCGATGGCCGGTGGGAAGTTGGTGGCCACCGACGCTGCTTGCGGCCCGGCGAGGGTGAACAGATTGGGAAAGCCTGCGACCTGCACGCCGAGGTAGGTCATCGGTTCGTCACGCCAGTGCTCACGTAGTGCGATGCCGTCTTTGCCTTCGAACTGGATGCGGTCGAAGGCGCCGGTGATTGCATCGAAGCCGGTGGCGTAGACGATGATGTCGAAGGCGCGCACGCCGTCGCTGGTTTCGATGCCTTCTGGGGTTATGCGTTCAATGGGTGTGTCGTTTACATCCACCAGCTGCACGTGCGGCAGGTTGTAGGCCTCGTAGTAACGGGTCTCCATGGGCACACGGCGGGTGCCGAAGCCGTGGTCTTTCGGAATCAACTTCTCCGCCACCTCCGGATCGTGCACGCGGCTGCGAATCTTGTCGGCGATGAATGCTGAAAACTCCGCGTTAGCTTCCGGGTTGATGAGCACGTCGCGGTAGTTTCCGAGCCACACCCCGAAACCTGGGGATGCGTATAGCTCGTTCCAGAATGCCAACCGCTCGGCTTCGGAAACTTCGGCCAGATCTTTGCGCACCGGCCCGTGCAGAAAACCGTTGGGCGTAGAGCGGCACTTGGCGAAGATCTCGTCGTACGAGGCCTTGATGTCGGCCATTTCTTTCGCGCTGATGGGGCTGTTGTTCAGCGGTGCGCACCAGTTGGGGCGCCGCTGGTACACCGTAAGCTGCGCCACTTTCGGGGCGATGGCGCCGATAACCTGCACGCCGGTGGCGCCGGTGCCGATTACCGCTACGCGCTTGCCTTCCCACTGCACGGGCTCCATTGGTGCGTAGTAGGTGTGGAAGCTCTGGCCCTGGAACGACTCGACCCCTGCGATACGCGGCATGGTGGCAGCGCTCAGCATGCCGATGGCTGTGAACAGAAAGGTACACGTTAGCGTGCGTCCGTCTGTCAGTTCGACGTGCCACCGGTTGCCGTCGTCGTCGAAGCGGGCGGATTCCACGTTGCAGCCGAATTGCATGTGATCGCGCAAGCCGAGCTTATCCACCACGAAGTTCACGTAGCGCAGGGTTTCCGGTTGGGCGGCGAAGTGCTCGCTCCAGTCCCACTCCTTCAGGATCTCCTCAGAGAACGAGTACCCGTAGCTGTAGCTCTCCGAGTCGAAGCGTGCGCCGGGGTAGCGGTTCCAGTACCACGTGCCGCCGGGGCCTTCGCCGCGTTCGAGCACGGTGGCGTCCATGCCCAGAAGGCGTA
>JAUILW010000925.1 GCA_030432795.1 Gammaproteobacteria bacterium | reverse complement strand
TGCTGCAACGTTGCGACTATCTTTCTGTACACGCGCCGCTGAACGAAGAAACCCGCCACGCGATCGACGCCGCTGCGCTCGCACAGATGAAGCGCGAGGCCATCGTCATCAACACCGCACGCGGCCCTATCATCGATGAACAGGACCTCATCGACGCACTACAGCAGGGGCGGATTGCAGGCGCAGGGCTCGACGTGCTCGAGCACGAACCGCCGGCCGCGGACAATCCGCTGCTCGACATGGAAAACGTAGTCGTCACCCCCCACGTCGCATCCGCCACAACCCGCATGCGGCCTGAAACTCGGCGCCGCGTGGGGCGCGAGGTGGCTCTGGTGCTGCGCGGTAGGTGGCCCATGAGCTGCGTGAACCCGACGGTGCTGCCCAAGGTGCCACTCGCTCGTTGGCAGCCCTACCCCAGCAACCGCGGGCCCAACCGCTGAGGCTGGCGAGCCACTACAGACAGGCGTACACCGCGCGCACCAGCCTGCCGGCCCGGGTGTCGTCGTTGAGGTTCATCTGCATCTGATTCATCGCAAAGCCGATACCAAGACCGGCCACTGGGTCGGCAAAGCCGATGGAACCACCCGCCCCGGAATGGCCGAAGCTCGCGGAGTTGGGCCCATACTCACCGGCGGTGTTCAGAATGACGCCGCGACCCCGACGCAGGGGACGGCCGAGCACGAGATCGTCAGCCCCTCCTACTTCTTCCTGCAACATGGCTGCCAGGACCTTGTTGCTGATCACCCGTTCATCGCCGGTCGCCAGCGAACCGTAGATGCGCGCGATCCCGCGAGCGTTGCCGTGGCCGTTCGCAGCGGCAATCTCAGCATTGCGCCAGCGTGTCGATGAAGCATCCCGATACGGATGGATGGACGGGTTCTGCAATGCAACGCTGTACAGAGGCGGCATCTCCAGCGCCATGAGGGCGGCGAGATCCGGTTGGATACGCGCATGGTTCGGGCCGATCATATCGGCGACGGTTTCGTGCAGATGCTCCGGCAGGCCTATATGACATTCGGCGTCGAGCGGGCTTGCGATCTCATCACGAAACAGCTCACCGAGCGTGCGGCCGGCTATGCGGCGCACCAGCTCGCCGCCGAGATACCCCCACACGATGGCGTGGTAACCGGCAGCGCTGCCCGGCGGCCAATGCGGCGTCTGGGCCGCAAGAAGGCCCGTCATCTTTTCCCAGTCGTAGAGATCCTCAACGGTTACCGGTACATCCACACCGCACAGACCCGCCTGGTGGGAGAGCAACTGACCCACCGTCAGCCCATCCCGAGCGGCCAGCAGCTCCGGCCAGAAGCGCCGCACCGGCGCTTCATAGTCGAGGTCTGTATGCTCCA
>JAUILW010000160.1 GCA_030432795.1 Gammaproteobacteria bacterium | reverse complement strand
CCCGGTTGCGCATCGGCGCGTCGGTGTGCGTCGAGTTTCAGGCCTGGTCGGAGGAGATCGACCTGCCTGTGTTCCGACTGCTCGAAGAGCAGTGATTTTCTCACTGCTAGTGACCCGTCACGTTAATTCGTTGCTCTATGATGAGCCCAAAATCGCCAAGAGCAAGGCGCATTCCGCAGGACAGGTCGGGACCTTTCCAAGGGATGCAACACAGCTATTGGCGATTTTGGGCCACCCGAAGGGCGCGTGCCACGGCGCCCCTGGCGTTGTTACGCCTCTTGGACATGGCACCACCATGCCCTGCGAGACGCGCCTAGCCAGTGGCGCCGTGGCACGCGTCATAGCTCGACGAATTAACGTGACGGGTCACTAGATTGGCAGTGATTCAACTACCCCATGGAGAGACTAATGACTACTAACGTGAGATGGCTGCCTACAGCGCTGTTTGCTCTCACGAGCTTCAGCGCGCCGCCGGTTCTGGCGGCGGAACCAATGGTGCTCGAGGAGATCGTGGTAACCGCCACGCGACGTACCGAGACGGACATTCAGACCACCCCAGTCGCCGTATCTACGGTGAGTGCGGAAGAGTTTGATGCCCTGTTTGCTCAGGACATCGGTGAGGTGGCACTGCACGTGCCCAATTTCTCCGCTGCCACCGTGACGGGCTTCAACGCCGCATCGTTTGCCATGCGTGGTGCAGCAGAGACCGACATCATCGTGTACTTCGACCCGAAGGTGGGTGTGATTCTCGACGACTTCGTCGTGCCGCACGTGCAGACGCAACTGCTCGAGCCCTTCGACATTGAGAGCATCGAGGTACTGCGCGGCCCGCAGGGCACACTGTTCGGCAAGAACACCACCGCCGGTGCCGTGGTGGTGCGTACGAAGCGGCCCGATCTCGAAGCCGCATCCTTCGATGCCAGCATCCAGTATGGGCGTTTTGATGACACCAAGGCGGACGTGGCGTTCAACGTACCGCTAGGCGACACCCTGGCGTTCCGCTTTGCCGGCCTTTACCAGAAGAGCGACGGTTACTACGAAAACGGCAAGGTGGACTTCCCCATCGACCTGTTCGGAGCGGGTCTGGGTGATGCCGGGCTTACCAACGGCTCGCCACTTGCGGGCGACGGCCGTGACCTCGGAGGCAAAGATGTCTTTTCCGGCCGTGCCAAGCTGCTGTTCCAGCCGAACGACCGACTGACGGTGCTCGGCCAGGTGGAAGTGATCAAGGATCGCAGTGACCCGGTGCCGGTGATCAACGATACCCCGGCTGCCTCCGGTCAGCTGGCCACTATCCTCGGTTTTCCCGGCGTCACCAGCGGCGACCCGCTGGAGCAGGCAGGCATTCACCGCAGCCAGGTCGTCAATCTGGATGATGAGCAGGAAGTGGATGTGCTCGGCACCTACCTGAACATCGAGTACGCGCTGGACAATCACACGCTGTACGCGGTGGCCGGATACCGCGAGCAGGAATCGCGCCTGCCCAACGAATATCTCGGCACGCCCTACGAGAGCTTCTTCGCCGCCACCCGTGACGATGACCGTGAGACCTTTCAGCTCGAAGCGCGTATTGCCTCCGAACTCGATGGCAACCTCAACTACGTAGCCGGCATGTTCTACCAGACGAACGATGTGGAGTTCTGTGTGCTTCAGCAACTTGGCTTGCTGGAGTTCTTCGGCTCCGCGGTGCCGGGCGTGCTCGACAACGGCAACCCGCTACTGCTGTGCAACAAGCAGGACGCGACGTCGTGGGCTGCGTTCGTCGACGTGACGATCGACGTCACCGATCGCTTCAGCATCGGCCTCGGTGCGCGCTACACCAACGAAGAGAAAGACTACACGGCACGCGAAGGGTTGCCGGCGGTGCTCATCTTCCCGGGCGGTGTGTTCAGCGAGCCGTTGGATGGTGCCGACTTCGGCCTGGCTTCCGCATTCGTACGTCGCGATGATGAAGAGTGGAGCGAGCCCACCTGGCGCGTCACGGGTTCGTATGCGTTCACCGACGATATCTTCGGCTACCTCACCGTCTCGCGCGGCTTCAAGTCGGGCGGCTACAACGATCAGGCGGGCTCTGGCGGCTTCGCCAACTTTCCCGTGCAGTCCTACGACCCGGAGTTCGCCACCTCCTATGAGCTTGGTGTGAAAACCACGCTGGCCGACGGCCGCGTGCGGTTCAACGCTACGTACTTCAACGTCAACTACGAAGACTTCCAGCGCAGCACGGTGGTGAGCCTGCCGGGTACGGCGTTCCAGGAAACGCGCACGTTCAACGCCGCGGATGTGGACGCCCAGGGCCTGGAACTCGAAGTGATGGCGCTGCTGGCCGAAGGGCTGACCCTGCGCGCCAACCTCGGTTGGCTCGACACCGAGTACAACAAGTTCGTGCTCGACCGCAATCTGGACGGCACGCTCGAGGACTTCTCAGGACGGGAAGTGGTGCGCTCTCCGGAGATCACGGCTGGCGTGGATCTTACCTACGAGCAGTCGCTGGGAGACGCAGGCAGCCTGCGCTGGAATCTCAATTACCTCTACGAGGACGAGAACACCTACTACTACAACGACGACATCGGCTCGCAGTTCGACACGGTGCTGGAGGAGCGCACGATTCTCGGCGCGAGCGTCACCTGGGCCAGTGCGGACGATCGTTACTACGTCTCCGTGTTCGGCAAGAACCTCACGGACGACCGGTACAAAACCGCATCGCAAGCTGTTGGTGCGCTATGGACCTTCTCCAACTACGGCCCGCCGCGTACCTACGGCGTGCGTGCCGGTGTGCGGCTCGGCGGCTGACGCGGCCCCGTAAAACCCTTCGCCCGGCGGGCTGACCGCCGGGCGATGAGCAGCCCCTCTCCGGGTTAGTGCTCGGGGTTAGTGATGATCCTTACCGTCGGCGTGCGCGTGGCCGTGCGACAGCTCAACGGGCATGGCATCGCGGACCCGAACGATGTTCACCTTGAAGTGCACGGTCTGGCCAGCCAGCGGGTGGTTGAGGTCTACGTCCACGAATTTGCTGCCGACTTTGATGATGGTCACGGTGCGTTGGCCCTGCTCCGTGCGCAGCACAGCTTGATCGCCTACCCGCAGCTTCTTCGGTTGGGCAAAGTGCTTTTTCGATACCCGCTGCAGCTGGTCTGCCCGCTTCGCGCCATAGGCGTCCTCCGGCTTGAGCGTTACCTCAAACGCTTCGCCTGCCTCGCGTCCGGTAAGCGCGGACTCCAGCCCACGCATCATATTGCCGTGGCCCATGAGCAGGGCGGTTGGCTCGTCGTCGAAGTTGTCTTCCACCGGGTTGCCGGCTTCGTCGGCAAGGCTGTAGTGGATGAACACGACCTTGTTGCGTTCTACTTTCATTTTTGGCCGTTCAGGTGGTGGCGAGGGAAATTACTCTGGCTTGGGGTGCGGTGCAATGCGGATGGGTTGTGTCACGGTGGCATGGACATCGATCGATGCTCTGCGTGTAGCGCTAAAGGCTAACGCAGGCCATGATACGGCCTTCCAGAACGGAGAAAGACCGATGGCGGAAACGCGGACAGCGGAAGGCTACAACCCGGAATTCGACCCCACAGGCATAGAAGGTGGGATCGACACCAACGCGCTGCCCTGGGTCGAGCTTCCACAGCAGCCGGGCTGGTTCGTCAAGCCATTGCGGTCAAGCTCCGAGAGCGGCTTTTTCTCCCTGATATGCCGATTGCCTGCCGGTGTTGATGCGCACAACCTGGTTCTGCTGGGAGGTATGGATCTCACGCTGCTGTCCGGACGCTTGCAGCTCGCCGGCGGGGAGATCTCAGCAGACCTCTTTCCAGGCGTGTTCGGCTACGTACCGGCGAATACCCGGATTGGCAGTATGCGTGCTACGGAAGACGCCGAGTTTCTATGTAACTGTTACGGAGCCATTGCGTTTGCTGGTGCCAACGATGGTATCCGCTCCCTGCTCACCGCGCGTGATGTGCAGGCTTTAGCAGGGCAGCAGGGCATCAGCCTGGTTCCGAACACACTCGCCGAGTGCATGCAGCCTCGGGGTGAGGCATCGGCCGTGGAGGCGCAACCGCTCGCGATAGCGGGCACCGATGCGGCGGAGCTGGTAAACGAAGCCGCCGCCATGGAGATGCTGCACGCACACTTCATCGATACACGCTCGGTGCCGTGGATCGTCAATCCCGATCTGCCGGACATTGCCCTCAAGGTGCTACGTGTGAGTGAGGAGACTGGCGTGGTATCGCTCATCGTTCGGCACAACGGTGTGGCGGGGCCGCACTACCATCTGGGCGCTGCTGACTTTCTGGTGCTCAATGGGCGCATTGGCTATCGCGCCGGACCGCCCGAGGGCTACGGTCCTGGCGTGTGGTTTTTCGAACCGGCCGGCGCCCGCCACGAAGCCACCCAGCGTATCGGCGAAGAAGACCTCATCTACACGGCCAACGTGTACGGCCCCATACAGTTCGACAGCGGTCGCGACACGCCCATCGTCGCCGTGCAATCGTGGATGCAGTACAAGGCACTGGCTGACACCAGCGGCGTGCGCCTGGTGCGTAGCACCCTGCCGGGAGATGCCACCCATCTGGCGTGGGCGCCACTGGGCTCCGCGTGAGTCGACTTGTTGGAAAACGGGTGCTGATCACCGGCGCCAGCCGCGGCATTGGCCGGGCGATCGCCGAAGCATGTGCAAGGGAGGGCGCAGCGCTGTTCCTGACAGCGCGGGAAGCTGGGCACCTGGATGCAACGGTTGCTGCGCTCGGTGACACCGACGTGCAGACCTGCGGCGCGGATCTGGCGGACGGAAAGGCGCTGGCGCGCATGTTCGACGCGGCGCTTTCCTGGGCTGGGCGTCTGGATGTGCTGGTGAACAATGCTGGTATCTATATCGGCAGGCCGTTCACGGCGTACTCCCTCGACGAGTTCGACGCGCTCATGAAGACCAACGTGTACTCGGTGTTCCAGCTCATGCAACGCGCTATTGAGCATATGCAGGGGGCGGGCGGTGGCAGCATCATCAACATCTCCTCCACGGCCGGTAAGTGGGAGAGTCCCAATCAGGCAGCCTATAACGCCAGCAAACATGCGGTGGTGGGCCTTACCCGGTGTGCGGCGCTCGAGGGCGCGCCGCACGGTGTACGGGCGAATGCCATATGCCCTGGTCTGGTAGAAACCGACATGCTGCAGAACTTCGACAGCCACGCTCAAGCAGCAGGCGTGCCTTTTGAGACCTTCAAGCAGGGTATGCTGCAACGCATTCCCATGGGCCGCTTCCTGCAGGCCGATGAGGTAGCCCACATCGCGGTGTATCTAGCCAGCGACGAGTCGCGAACGATGACCGGAGAAACCCTGTCCATTTCCGGCGGGATGCGGATGGGGTGATGGGCAGCGATGACGTATTCGATATAGAGCGGCACCTGGGATGCGCTAGCAGATGACACCACCCGATGTTGGGGCGCACTCCAGCACGTACGAAGATCCCCTGACCGAGCAGGTCAACACAGTGCTGCCGCTGGCGTGCTTCGGCGTGGCGGCGGTGTACTTCCTCATGCACGCCGCGGCGCTTGTTGCCCCGCCGGCCTGGAATCAGGACCTGTTGAATGTCACAGGACTGGGATTTGCGGCCGCCTGCTTTGCGCTGGGCATGTATGTACGGAACAGGCAGTTATCCGGTGAGCGTCCGCACTGGGTCATGATGTTCCTCGGGGTCGGCATGACGGCACATGCAACGCTGGTCATGCATCTGCTGGACGGTGCCACACACACGCTCAACCTGGCGCTCATCGCTGTGTCGATGGGTTTTTTCTTTTCGAAGCGGGCCTGGTTCTACTTGGGGATAACGCTCGTCTTGACTGGATGGCTGAGCGCCTATGCCACCTCCACGCAGAGCGCCAGCGAGTGGCGCCTCTGGGGTGGGGCGATGATGATCGCCGTTGCCCTGGCGATCACCCTGTTTGAGGCCCGGCGTCGCACGATGTTGCAGCTGCACGGATTGCGGTTGGAGTCGCGCGCGGTCCATCAGCGCGAGGTGCAGATGCAGAGCATGATGCAGGAAGCACAGCGCAGGGAGTCGCTTGGCATTCTGGCTGGTGGCATTGCGCACGACTTCAATAACCTACTGACGGTGGTGCGCGGTAATACCGAGCTTGCGCTGGCGCGAGCCGGTACGGACAAGACTATGCTTGCGCTGCTGTCGGATGTGGATAAAGCGGCGACCAAAGCGGGCGAGCTCACCCAGCTCATGCTGGTGTACGCTGGTCGCTCCCGCCCGGTGATCTCGAGATTTGATTTCAGCGAGCGCATTTCAGGCAACGTCGACCTCGTTGAGTCCTCCCTGCCACGCGGGGTGAGTGTCGTTCGAACCGGTAAGCTGGACGGTCAGCAACTCGAGGCTGACACCACGCTCATCGATCAGATCGTGCTCAATCTGGTGCACAATGCCGCGGATGCGTGCGCGGAGCGCGGTGGGAAGATCACGGTCGGTTGGGGTGTGCAGGAAGTCACTGACGACGATCTGCGAACACACCCCTACGCAGTGGTGCCAAGCCCGGGGCTCCACGCATACATTCGTGTGCACGATGATGGTGTAGGAATCGAACAGGACGATCAGGCGCGCGTGTTCGAGCCGTTCTATTCCACGAAGTTCGACGGCAACGGTCTTGGCCTGGCGGCGGTGCGAGGGATTGTCGAGGGCCACGGTGGCGGTTTGCTTCTGACGAGCGCGCGGGGCGTGGGCACCACTTTCGAGGTGTTCCTGCCCGTCGCCGAGCACCTGCTGTCCAGCAGCACTCGGCAAGCGGCGGAGCATCCGCTTGCCGAGGCGCAGGCGTCAGTTTCTGCTTCTGCCGTGCCGATGTTGCTGGTGGTTGACGATCAGCCTGCAGTGCGTCTGATTGCCCGAAGAATGCTCGATGATGCCGGGTATCAGGTGGTCGAAGCCGGATCCGGTCGTGCGGCCGTGGAACTGGTGGACGGCGGGCTGCATGTCGATCTGGCGCTCATCGATCTGACCATGCCCGAAGGCGATGGCCTTCAGACGATTGAACAGCTTCGCCAGCGCGCACCGGAGCTTCCCGTCGTGCTCATGAGCGGCTTTGATATCAACGAAGTGCTGTCGCAGGAGCGGGACAAACCCAAAGACCTGTTCTATATCGACAAGCCATTCAGCCAGCAGCAGCTCACCAGCTTGGTGCGGGAGATGCTCCAACGCTGACAGCCCG
>JAUILW010000924.1 GCA_030432795.1 Gammaproteobacteria bacterium | reverse complement strand
CGTCCAGCTACGGCCGGGTGTTCCTGGTCGGGCTGCTCAACACCCTGATCGTCGCCATCGTCGGTTGCATCCTCGCCACCCTGCTCGGCTTCGTCGTCGGCGTCGGGCGGCTGAGCCGGAACTGGCTGATTCGCCAGATCTCCACCGTCTACGTGGAAACGCTGCGCAACATCCCGTTGCTGCTGCAGATCTTCTTCTGGTACCACGCGGTACTCAAGCCCCTGCCCGGGCCACGCGACGTTCATCAAAAAGGCGAGGAGATCTGGTACTCGCTCACCAACAACGGCTTGATGGTCGCCAAGCCGGTGCCCGAGAGCGGCTTCATCGTCTGCGTGATCGCCTTCATTGCCGGCATCGTCGGCACCGTGCTGGTGAAGCGCTGGGCACACAAGCGCCAGATGGCCACCGGCCAGCAGTTCCCCGTGTTCCTGACCAGTCTTGGCCTGATCCTCGGTATCCCGCTGCTGGTCTTCCTGGTCATGGGTCTGCCGCTGTCGCTGCAGCCTGGCGAGATGGGCACCTTCCGGCCGGCCAACGGCATCGGGCTGAACGTCATTCCCGAGTTCATCGCCCTGCTGCTTGCCCTGGTCGCCTACACCGCGGCCTTCATTGCCGAGATCGTGCGCGCGGGCATCCAGTCCGTCAGCCACGGCCAGACCGAGGCCTCCTATGCGCTCGGCCTGCGCCCGGGACCGACGCTGCGCCTGATCATCATTCCCCAGGCCCTGCGCGTCATCGTCCCGCCGCTGACCAGCCAGTACCTGAACCTGACCAAGAACTCCTCGCTGGCGACCGCCATCGCCTATCCGGATCTCGTCGCCACCTTCGCCGGCACGGTGCTCAACCAGACCGGCAAGGCGGTGGAGATCATCATGATGACCATGTTCGTCTACCTGGCGATCAGCCTGCTGACCTCCATGTTCATGAACTGGTACAACGCACGCGTCAAACTGGTGGAGCGCTAGTCATGGAAGGATCAAAGAACAGCCATCGCGGCATCGTCAACGAAACCATCCTGCCGGACATGGATCCGCCGGCCTCCACCATCGGCGTCATCGGCTGGCTGCGGGAGAACCTGTTCAGCAGCGTCAGCAACTCCATTCTCACCATACTCGGCATCCTGCTGCTGGCATGGACGGTGCCACCGATCCTGAACTGGTCCCTGTTCGATGCCGTCTGGAGTGGCGGCAGCGACGCCTGCCGCGCCAATCCGGACGCCGCCTGCTGGACCTTCGCCGGGGCCTGGTGGGAGTTCTTCATCTACGGCTTCTACGACAAGGCCGAGGTCTGGCGCATCGACCTGACCCTGTGGGTACTCTACGTCGGCGTCGCCTTCGTGGTGGTGGACG
>JAUILW010000923.1 GCA_030432795.1 Gammaproteobacteria bacterium | reverse complement strand
CCACCGCCCTGCGGCCGGTATCGCGCCTGCATGCGCCGCGCCTGGAAGTCGAGAAAGTTACTGCAGGAAGAAATCTCGCGGTACGCGTCCTGGCCAGGCAGCCACACTTCAAGATCGTAGGTTTTGGCTGACGAAAAGCCCAGATCACCACCGCACAGCGCGACTTTGCGATACGGAAGTTCGAGCTTCTGCAGAATGGCTTCGGCATGACCCGTCAATGCCTCCAGCGCATCCCAGGAGTCCTTCGGGTGCACGATCTGCACGATCTCCACCTTATCGAACTGATGCTGGCGGATCATGCCGCGGGTGTCCCGGCCGTAGCTGCCGGCTTCGCTGCGAAAGCAGGGCGTATGCGCCACGTGCCGGATAGGCAGCTCTGCCTCATCGATGATCATGTCCCCATAGAGGTTGGTGACGGGCACCTCAGCGGTTGGGATCAGGTAGGCCGCAGGGGATTCTTCGCCGAAGCCGACACGAAACAGGTCCTCCTCCATCTTCGGTAGCTGACCGGTGCCGCGCAGGGCCTGCGCGCCGACGATGTAGGGTACATACACCTCGGTGTAGCCGTGCTCCTGGGTGTGCACATCGAGCATGAACTGCGTCAGCGCCCGGTGCAGACGCGCCATCTCGCCGCGCAGCACCACAAACCGGGCGCCGGAAAGCTTAGCCGCCGCTTCGAAGTCGATACGCCCATCGTCACCGAGATCCACGTGATCTTTCGGCGTGAAGTTGAAGTCCGGCAGTGTTCCCCAGCGGCTGACTTCCAGGTTATCTGCTTCGGTAAGCCCCTCAGGCACGCTGCGGTCCGGCAGGTTCGGCAGCCGTGCGAGGAATGCATCCAGCTGCGCCTGCACGAGCTCAAACTCCGCCTTGGCTTTGTCGAGCCTGTCGCCCAGGCCGCTTACTTCTGCCAGCAGCGGCGCGATGTCCTGGCCCTCGGCCTTGGCCTTACCGATGGACTTCGACTTGCTGTTGCGCTCGTTCTGCAGTGCTTCGGTTTCCTGCTGCAAGGCTTTGCGGCGGGACTCCAACGCATCGAAAGTTTGCGTGTCGAAGGCAAAGCCACGTTTGCCGAGGGCCGCCGCCACGGCAGCCGCGTCCTGGCGCAGCAGTTTGAGATCCAGCATCAGTATCGTCCGTTGTCGTTAGTTCATGCCAGCCATCGGTAGCCAAGCCAACAGCCGGCAAGGCACGCCACCAGCGTTCCAAGCACGTAGACAAAAGCCATCAACACGCGCCCTTCCTGCAGCAAATGAATGGCTTCGAGGGAAAAGGCGGAGAACGTGGTGAAACCACCCAGCACGCCCGTGACGAGCAGCAGGCGACCCCACTGTTCGAACCACTCATGGC
>JAUILW010000159.1 GCA_030432795.1 Gammaproteobacteria bacterium | reverse complement strand
GCGGGGGGTGACAGCCCTGCTGCTGACGGCAGTTGTTGCAGGCTGCGGATTTCATCTGCGCAGCTACACGTTGGATGCCAACGTGCAGAGTTTTTACATTGAAAGCGCCTCCCAGCATTTCCTCGCGGATGAATTGCGTCAGGGTCTGCGGTTGGCGGGCGCCACCCAGGCGGCAACGGCCATGGAGGCCGAGCTGGTGGTAGAGCTCATGGACCAGCGCCGGCAACGGCGCAGCGTATCTACCACCGGCAGCGCCAGGGCGGCGGAGTATGAGATCGAGCTTGGTGTGCTCTTCCGGCTGCAAAATGGGGTCGGTGAGCAGCTCACCGAGCCGCAATGGATCAGCCGCGAACGCGTGTTTCGTGTGGATCGCGACAACATCGTCGGCAACAACGAAGAGCAGGTGCTCATCGAGCGGGAGATGCGTGCGGACCTGGTGCAGTCCGTGGTGCGCACCATCAACGCAGTCACGGCTAGCCGTGCAGGTTAAACCCGACGAGCTCAGCCGCCACCTGCGCGGCGGGCTGCAGCCGGCCTATCTCATCTGTGGCGACGAAACCCTGCTGGTAGAGGAGGCGGTTGCGAGCGTGCGCGAGGCGGCGCAGGCAGCCGGCTTCAGTGAGCGGCGGGTGATGTTTGCCGAAAGCGGCTTTCAGTGGGGTGAACTGCTGGCCGAGGGCGCGTCGATGTCGCTGTTTGCGGAGCGTAAGGTCATCGATCTGCGCGTACCCTCCGGCAAGGTCGACCGCGCTGCTTCAGAGATACTGCGGGAGTATCTGGAGCACCCACCGCAAGACAATCTGCTGCTCATGCGCACCCCGCGCCTGGATCGCAGCCAGCGTAACAGCGCCTGGGTGAAGGCCTTCGACAAGGCCGGTGCTGTGGTGAACATCTGGGGCATTGATGCCGCGGCCTGGCCGCGGTGGCTCGAGCGACGGCTTGCAGCGGCGGGTGTGCGCCTGCAGGCGGAGGCGCTGGCCGCCTTTTCCGGCATGGTGGAAGGTAATCTTCTGGCCGCGGTGCAGGAGATCGAAAAGCTCAAGCTCGGTGGCCTGACGCAGCCCGTCAGTCTGGAAGACCTTCAGCGGTCCATGGAGGATGCCAGCAACTACGATGTGTTCGTCCTCGTAGATGCGGTGTTCGCTGGCGATGCAGCCCGCGTAGCGCACATCCTGGCGAGCCTTCGGGATGCGGGGCTCAGCCCATTCGCGGTGTTGGGCCCCTTCGTTTCGCAGATCCGCCAGCTGCAGGGCGGCGGCGGCTGGATGCCGCGGGACCGGGCGCGGGCGGCGGAAGGCTTTACCAGGCGCATTGGCCGGCTGGATGGCGTGCTGGCCGAGTGTGCGCTCATCGACCAGCAGGGCAAAGGACAGATTCTAGGGGATGCCTGGCAATCGCTCGAACGCATGATGCTGCGTCTGTGCGGCAAAAAGGACCTCAAGATGCTCGGCGAGAACCTGGCGTCTCTGCGTCGCTGATTGACGTCGCCGACCAGGGCCTGCTTGCGGTGTTTCTTTCGCCAAGGCCACGTACAATAGCCGGCTTTGCCCGCGACAATGCGCTGTACTTGAGGAAACCACCGTGAACTACGAGCAAGAAGGACTGTCCCCCGACCTCGCCCCGGATACGACGGTAAACGTGCGGGAGGCATTCGGCATCGATCAGGACCTGTCGGTACCTGCGTTTTCGGTGCGGTCCGACTACGTGCCGGCGGTGGACGAAGACTACCTGTTCGACCGCGACACCACGCTCGCCATCCTGGCCGGTTTCGCGCACAACCGCCGCGTCATGATCCAGGGCTATCACGGCACCGGAAAGTCCACGCACGTGGAGCAGGTGGCGGCGCGGCTGAACTGGCCGTGTATCCGCGTCAACCTCGACAGCCACATCAGCCGCATCGACCTGGTGGGCAAAGACGCCATCGTTCTCAAGGAAGGCCAGCAGGTCACGGAGTTCAAGGAGGGCATTCTGCCCTGGGCGCTGCAGCACCCGGTGGCCATCGTCTTCGATGAATACGATGCCGGCCGGCCGGACGTGATGTTCGTCATTCAGCGGGTACTCGAGGTGGAGGGCAAGCTGACCCTGCTCGACCAGAACAAGGTCATCACTCCACACCCGTACTTCCGGCTGTTCAGCACCACCAACACCATCGGCCTGGGGGACACCACAGGCCTGTATCACGGCACACAGCAGATCAACCAGGGGCAGATGGACCGCTGGAGCATCGTCGCCACGCTGAACTACCTGCCCCACGACAAAGAGGTGGGAATCGTGCTCGGCAAGGCGAAGAGCTACGGGGGTACGGACCAGGGCAAGCGGCTGATCGCCAATATGGTGAGCGTGGCGGAGCTGACGCGCCGCGGCTTCATCAACGGCGATGTGTCGGTGGTCATGTCACCCCGCACAGTGCTTACCTGGGCGCAGAACGCGGAGATCTTCGGCGACATCGGCTTCGCCTTCCGGGTGACGTTCCTCAACAAGTGCGATGAGCTGGAGCGGCCGATCGTTGCCGAGTACTACCAGCGCTGTATGGGTGAGGACCTGGGCGACGCCACGGCCGGGATCACTCTCAAGTCGGCATGACCGGCGAAGAGAACCCGCTGGAGCCTTTCAAGCGCGCCACCACCGCGACCATTCGCGCTATCGCGGGTGATGAAGAGCTCGAGGTGTCGTTCGGCCAGGGCACGCCGTCGCTGCGCGGGCGCACCATGCGAGTGCCGCTGCCATCGGTGGGCGCTACGCAGCAAGAGGTGTGTGCCATTCGCGGCGTTGGCGATGAGTTTGCGCTGAAGCTTCGCCATCACGATGCGGGTCTGCACCAGTCCTTTTCGCCGCAGGCGGGGCCAGCCCAGGAGATGTTTCAGTGGATCGAGGATGCGCGGGTCGCGTCCATCGGCTCGTTGCGCATGGAGGGTGTGGCGCAGAATCTGGACGCGAATCTCGAGGTGCAGTGCAAACAGGCAGCGTTCGATACGGTCACCGCCGAGACGGAAGCGCCGTTGAGCGTGGCGGTTGGTCTGCTCGTGCGGCAGATGCTCACCGGACGCGAGCTGCCGCCATCGGCGGAAAACGTCGTGCGCTTCTGGCGTGAGCACGTGCTGGAGAAAGCCGGCGATGATATCGAGGCGTTGCGGGAGCACGTCAACGATCAGGCCGCTTTTGCGCGAATGTGTCGGCGCGTCATCGCTGATCTCGGCCTGATCTCCGAGGCAGACGAGCCACCGGAAGGTGAGCAGGATCAGGACGACATCGAAACCATCGATGAGAACGAAGACGCCAGCAACGAGTTCTCTCCGGAAGATGTCGTGCTGGATGAAGACGGCAGCACCGAAGAGTCCATGGACGGTGAGACGACCATGATGGACATGGACGCCGACATGGATATGGACGAGCTGGGTGCCGAAGCGGACCCGGACGAGGCGCCGCAGCCCATGCCGGACGATGCCGGCCGCATCAATGTGGATTTCAACTACGGCGCCTACACCTACGAATACGACGAGACCGTTCGCGCAGAAGAGCTGTGCGAGCCGGAGGAACTGTCGCGCCTGCGAGCGCTGCTCGATCAGCAGCTCCTACCCCTGCAGCACGCCACCTCCAAACTCGCCAACCGTCTGCAACGGCGGCTCATGGCGCGGCAGAACCGTACCTGGGAGTTCGACCTGGAGGAGGGCATCCTCGACAGCGCCCGGCTGGCTCAGGTGATCATCGATCCGATGAACCCGCTGGCTTACAAGCAGGAAAAAGAAACCAAGTTCCGCGACACCGTGGTAACACTGCTGATCGACAGCTCCGGGTCCATGCGCGGCCGCTCGATTACCATCGCCGCCATGTGCGCCGATATCCTCGGTCGCACGCTGGAGCGATGTTCGGTGCGCGTGGAGATCCTCGGCTTTACCACCCGCGCCTGGCGCGGCGGTCAGTCGCGCGAGAAGTGGATCGGCGACGGTAAGCCGGCGAATCCCGGGCGCCTCAACGACGTGCGGCACATCATCTACAAGGCGGCCGACGACACCTGGCACCGCTGCAAGCGCAACCTCGGCCTCATGATGCGCGAGGAGCTGCTCAAGGAGAACATCGACGGCGAGGCGCTGATCTGGGCACACAACCGCATCGTCACCCGCTCCGAGGAGCGCAAGGTGCTGATGGTGATCTCCGACGGCCTGCCGGTGGACAACTCGACCCTGCTGGTCAACCCCAGCAACTATCTCGAACAGCACCTGAAGTACGCTATCGAGCAGATCGAGAAGTACTCACCGGTGGAGCTGATCGCCATCGGTATCGGTCATGACGTCACCCACCACTACTCCCGCGCGGTGACGATCACCGATGCGGAGCAATTGGGCGGCGCGATGACGGATCAGCTCGCCGCACTTTTCGAGGTGCCGGTCTAGCCGATCACTTCCAGGCGCTGAATGTCAGGTGCACCGGCCATGAGCCCCTTGAAGGACGGGCCGGAGGCCTTGAAATGCTCGCTCTGGCCGTGCGCGGCGAGTGACTCGGCGTCTTTGTAGAGCTCCAGCATCAGGTAGTTGCCGTCGGCATCCTTGCAGAGCGTATACATGTCGTTACCCGGCTCGTTAGCGCGAACCTGTGCTGCGAGCGCCAGCATGGCGGTTTCGAATTCTTTCTCTTTGCCCTCGGCGACGTTGAGCTTGGCGATCACTGCGATCATGATGTGGCCTCGTTGGATTATCAGGACGCGGGAGTCTGCCGAACGCCATGGCGCGAAGCAAACTGCAGATGGCGTTGCAGGCATATGCACTGCGCTACCCGGACGAGGGCGATGTAGTGGTGCGCTTTCGTGCGCTCCTGGACGAGCACCCGCGGTGTTTTCACAACGACTGCTGGGCAGGCCATATCACGGGCTCCGCCTGGGTCCTGCATCCGCAGGGCGGTCGGGTGCTGCTCACGCACCACAAAAAGCTCGGTCGCTGGCTGCAGCTGGGTGGCCACTCAGACGGCGATGAGGACACCTGGCAGGTGGCGACGCGTGAAGCCGTCGAGGAGTCTGGACTGCAGGTGCACCGGCTGGATGACGCGGTGTTCGATCTCGACATTCACGACATACCGGCGCGCAAGAACGATCCGCAGCATGCGCACTTCGACGTGCGCTTTGCTTTCGTAGCGCAAAGCGCCGACTTCAGCGTCACTGATGAATCCCATGCGCTGGCCTGGGTGCCGGTAGACGCACTGCAGGAGTACACCGACGAATGGTCGGTGCTGCGCATGGCGCAAAAGATGGCTGTCCTTCCGACAATCTGAACAGGATTCTGATCCGACGAGCTCGCGCCTGCCGTTGACACCAGCAAGGCGGACACTTTATAACGGTCATGGGAATGCGTCCTGTGCTTAGCTGCGCCCGCAATGGGTTGAAGCGTTTTGGCCGGGAAGCGACTAGAGGGGGCCTTGGGTCGGCATCGGTCCAGGTCAATATACGTTGAAGTCAGGGATAGGCTTGCCTCGGAGAAGGCTTGCCTGTTGTGTGCTCTGACCATTGGGAGATGTCAATTTTGAAACTCACTGATTCGCGGCTCGGCGGGCTCGTCCTGCTGGCAAGCCTGGTGTGTGCCATCGCACCGTTACAGGTTTCCGCCGCCGAAGGTCGAAAGATCGAGGAAGTCATCGTTACCGCGGAACGCCGAGAGGCATCCGTGCAGGACACTTCGATTTCCATCACCGCTTTTACGGGCGAGATGTTGGATGACTTCGGTATCCGTAACCAGGAAGACCTGCAGAACTTCATCCCTGCAACCACCATTCAGCCTTACGACGCCACGGTGCGTGGTGTGGGCCGAAACTTCCGCGCCCTGGGCGGCGACCCGGGTGTTGCCACCTACATGAACGGCATCTACTCGGAAGACCTGCTCACCGCTACCGCCGCGACCTTCTGGGACGTGGAGCGGATCGAGGTGCTGCGCGGCCCGCAGGGTACGCTGTACGGTCGTAACGCCGTCGGCGGCGCCATCAACATCCTCTACAAGGAGCCGGAGCAGGAGTTCAACTACGCGCTGCGCGGCATCGTTGGCAACTACGGCACCGAAGAATTCTACGGCATGATCAATGGTGGCCTGATCGAAGACGTGCTGTCCGCGCGCTTCAACTTCAGCCTGCGCGATCGCGACGGCGTCATTGACGAGATCGGCCCTGGCAGCGACCTGGACGGCCTCGGCACCGAGAACTACGCCATCCAGCTGCGCTTCACCCCCACCGACACCATCGAAGCTAACCTGCGTCTGAACGAGATGGACATCGACCGTCCATTCGGTGGCGCTAACGGCGGCGGTCTGGTGGTACTGGACGAACTCGGCGGCGGCACCCGCGATACGACGAACATCGTTCCTGGCTTCCGTCGTATCGATACGGCCAACACGAATCCAGCGAACTTCGCCCAGAGCTCCTGGTACGACACAACCCAGCCTATCCTCACGTTCAACGACCCGATCACCGGAGCACCTATCCAGGCGCAGCACGCTCGTCTGGGTGTAGACGTGGTGGAATTTGACGGCTTCCGCAACGCCGCTGCGATGATGGATGGCTTCGGTGTCACGAGCCCCGAGAGCGCCGCGGCACTCAATGAGTGCGTATTCCCCGGCGACATCAGCGGCGACGACGTCTGTGCTGGCACCAATGGCCTGAACCGCGAGCAGTTCGACCAGGAAGGCATCCAGTTCAACATCGCATGGGATGTCACCGACACCTTCCAGGTGAAGTACCTGTACGGCCACAACACCCTGGTGTATCAGCGCACCACGGACGACGACAACACGCACAGCCAGTTTCTGGACCGCCAGTTCTACGTGAACCACGAGGCTACCTACTCCTCGCACGAACTGCAGGCGTTCTATGACGTCACCGACAATCTGTCGTTCACTTCCGGCGTGTTCTGGTACGACGCCATCATCGACCAACGTGGTGACTTGTACTCCTCCGTGCCGGGAAGCCGTTTCGTCAACCCGTACAACGATGTGACGGGTATCGACAGCATCGTCTTCTCTCTGCTGCCGGGTATCATCGGCGCGGGTACGTTCAACGGTGAGATGCCCACGCTGCACTCGGCGAAGAATCTCTGTGCGGACCCCGCGACGCGCCTGCCTCAGTGCGCGGTCAACTATGCTGAAGCCAACCCGGCGCCTGCGCAGAACAACAACCTGCACATCGGCGTTTGGGAAGGCGATAACGGCCAGAATGCCGACCTCAACGTCTCTCACGGCGTAAACTCACC
>JAUILW010000922.1 GCA_030432795.1 Gammaproteobacteria bacterium | reverse complement strand
TCGGTGCGCAGGAGCGGTGTGTGCAATCGTCACCACACCGAGTGCGTGGAAGCAGACGTCACGCTGCCACAACCGGCAGCGCTGCTCGTGTTTTCATCCTCGCAAGGCACGCTGCAGGTAGGCTGCCAGGCACCGGAGCACCGCGCAGCCGGCACCTATCGTTTCCGTCTGCCGGTACACGGCCGCGGGCGCGGGCGTGGTGATCTCGGCATCTATGCCCTTGCCGCACCGCAGGCAGTCGCAGCAGACCTGCACGCAGTGTTGAGCAACGCCGCAGGCAACTGTTCAGGTAACGCGAACCCCGCCTGGCAACACGATCTGCAGCAGGCGCTGGACACCCACGAAGGCCGCTACGCGTGGCAGGCGCTGCATCTGCACCACGCCAACGGCTCCCTCAAACCCCTACAAACACCCCACTGAGCAAAGGAGGTCGTCATGCGATTTGTTATAGGGCTGATATTCGGCGCCAGCCTCACGCTCCTGGCAACCACGGCCTACACCGGCCACCTGCCTTTCGACGTGAAGGCGCTCACGCGCGCCATTTCCACGGCGGCGCCACCACAGCTACCGCCTGCAAACGATCACCTGCCAGCGGTGGCCGTTGGTACGCCTGCCAAGCCCGTGGAAGCAGCCGAACCTTACACACCGGAGGTTTCCGAACCCGCACAGCAGCCCGCACCAGTCTCCGCGACCATTCCAACGCCGCCGCCTGCCGAACCCAAGGTGGCAGATGCCGGCGGGCGACAGGCAGTCTGGACACCATTTCACAGCGAGGCTTCCGCACGCGGCTTTGCAGGCCGTCTCACTTCACAACTCGAGCATCCGTTTCAGGTCGAACGCCTGGCACCGCAGACCTACGTCGTCACCTTCGACTATCGCAGCGAACCGGAACGTCGGGAGATCGAGACCCGCCTGCAGGCGCTGACCGGCACGGGTGCATCATGAGACCTGCCGCAACATTGCTGACCGCGCTGCTACTGGCCGCCAACGCCTCGGCAGGCATTAGCGGCTACCCCTACCAGCGCTGCTTCGAGATCGCCTCCAACATGCATGACGTGCCCCTCGATCTCGTGTTGGCGGTTGCCGCCACCGAGAGCAACTGGGATCCGGATGCACGTTCACACGCAAACGCACACGGCATCATGCAGATCCAATGGCCAGGTACGGCCAGATACCTGGGCGTCAGGCGGGTCGCCGAGCTCTACAACCCGTGCCTCAATATCGAGCTGGGCAGCCGCTACCTGAAAGAGCTGCTGGGGCGGTTCGGGGGCGATGAAACCAAAGCGCTCGCCGCCTACAACTATGGTCCGGGCCGCATCGAGCGCGCAGATGAGATACCCAAAGGCGCGTTGCGCT
>JAUILW010000158.1 GCA_030432795.1 Gammaproteobacteria bacterium | reverse complement strand
TTCCCCAGGAGGAGCCGGTGGCGAACGCCAGGGCCGCCAGGGTCAGGAAGGAGATCACCGGCACGAGCGAGGTGGACATATAGGGCTGCACGGTTTCGATCACGAACTGCGGCATGCCGATGGCGTCATTAGTGGCTTTGAACATGAATGCCATCACCACGGTGGCGAGCGCCGGGATCATCACCTTCACGCCGTCGAGCACGGAGTCCAGCAACACCGGCCACGGCAGGATCTTCTGCAGGCCGAAGAGCGCAATGGTGAGTGTGAGCGCCAGAATGGTGCCGATCTGCACGTCGATGTCGTACCACAGGGAAAAGCCGACCAGGCAGAGCATGGGTACCGCGAAGTGGTACAGGCCGGTCGGCCGCAGCGGTTCTGCCAGGTCCTTGCGTTCGATCTCCTCCGGATCTTCCGGCGGCTTTTCGGCGATGCGAGCTGCGGCCTCGTAGCGTCGCATCGGACCGATGGCGGGGAACCATCCGCCGGCCACCAGGAATACCAGGGCCAATGCAAACCAGCAGTAGAGCATGTAGGGGATGGAGGAAATGAACAGCAGCAGTCCCTCACCTTCCGCCGCGACGTTGCTTTCCTCGAGCACGCCGGAGAAGAACACCGCCCAGGTGGACAGCGGTATGAGCATGCACACCGGTGCCGCGGTGGAGTCCACCACATAGGCGAGCATCGGCCGGCTGACTTTATAACGGTCGGTCACCGGGCGCATGGACGAGCCCACGGACAGGGCGTTGAGATAGTCGTCGATGAAGATAGCAATACCCAGCAGCCAGGTGGACAGTAGCGCGCCACGACGTGAGGTCACCCGCTTGGATACCGCATCGGCGAAAGTAAACGCGGCACCACTGCGCATCAGCAGAACGATGATGCTGCCGATCAGACCGCAGACGATGATCACCCAGGCGATGGTCTCGTCCATCATCACGCTGAGCAGTGTTTCTGAGAACGTCGGTATGGCTGTTGCCGGATCATTCAGCAGGAGAGCGGTGACAACGCCTGCCAATAGAGATTCAACGGGGCGGTGGGTCCAGATGGCCGCGGCGATGGCCACGACGGCGGGCAACAGGGTGAGGTAGCCGAGTGTGTCTGCGTTCAAGTCGATCAGAGCCCGAGCGGTTGGTGGTCAGCGTCACGCCGGTGATAAACCGGCCGGAGTATACGGCCAGATGTTGCCCACACAACACATTTTATCGGCTTAAGCGTACTCGACCGCCGCCTCGCGTATGGCGCTGCGCAACGTTGCGTTGAGGCGCTGTTTGGTGGAGCGATAGGCCGCAAGATCGATACCCAGAAGCATCTCGGCGTGCGCGAGTGCTGCGGCCGGCAATGCGGCTGCGTCGTGTACTTCGTCGAGGTAGCCTGCTAGCAATGCATCGTCCGGAGAAAACATGCGCCCGGTTAGCACGCTGACCAGGCCCGGAGGCGTCAGACGAGCTTGAGCGAGCGCGAGGGCGAAGTGCGGAACGGTGATGCCGATGGCCACCTCGTTCATGCCGATACGGTAGTCGCCGCGACTGCCGAGTCGCACATCGCAGGAGAGCAGAAGGAACGCGCCCATAGGGTAGGCGTGGCCGGTGCAGACGGCGACGATGGGATGCGGATGCTCCAGCATCTGCAGCACCGTGTGGATGCCGGCGGTCACCATGCCGGCGATGGCGGCGCGGTCGCGGCTGAATGTCGGCATGTCGAAACCGGCTGAGAAGATGCCGGCGCGGCCGCTCAGTATGGTTACCCGTGCACAGCTCGAGGCTTCCTCGAGCTGTGTGCGAAGCTCCGTTAGACGTTGCTCGGACAGGGCGTTTACCTTGCCATCGTCCAGCGTGATGTGGGCAATGTCGTCATGGACGTCGAGATGCGCGCTCATAAATAGACCGATTGGTTCAATTGGGCATCACCATATAGACTATTTGGTCTATATACAATCCACGAAGCGTGTGAGGGGGTCGGATGGCGCGGGTCGCCAAGCATCGACAGGCGCTGGTGCAGACGGCGATGCGGCTGTTCCGCAGGCAAGGTTATGCATCCAGCGGCCTGAATCAGATTCTCGACGAAAGCGGTGCACCCAAAGGTTCGCTGTACCATCACTTTCCTGGCGGTAAAGAGGCCCTCGCCGAGGCGGCTGTAGAGCATGCCGGTGCGTTGATTGCGCAGATGCTGGAAACGGCGCGCGACCGGCATCCGGATGATCCGGCGGCGTTTGCCGGCGTGTATGCGACGACGATGGCGCAGTGGATGGCGGAGTCGGGTTTTCGTTCCGGATGCCCAATCGCCACGACGCTATTGGAAACCGCACCCCAGAACGAGGCCATCACCGCTGCTGGCTCCCACGCACTGAATCGGTGGGTGGAGATCGCCGCTTCGGTAGCCCAGCGGTCGGGAATGGCGCCAAGAGAAGCTGGGCGGTGGGCGCACATGCTGATCTGCGCGATGGAGGGTGCGCTGATCGTTGCCAGGGTGCGCAAATCTAAAGCATCGATACTGGATGTAGGCCGCTACTTCGGCGCGGGTTAGCTCAATAGCGCCGGCAATAAAAAACATATATTACAAGTGGATAGAGCTCTAATCCCATAAATATTCTTGGTTTGCAGTGCCTCTATAACGTCCAGTAAACTTACTGATTGATCGGGCGTGCGGCGCACCCGCTGCCGTCCGGCTCGTTGTACGCGAGGGAGTAGTCCGCGTGAGCATGGTGGGGCGGGGGACAGTATTGCTGCTAGGCGTCTTGGGTTTGTTATTCGGCCCGGGAGCTGCTGCGGGCGGTTGGCCGGAGTCGCTCGACGCGGCTGTGCGCGACGCCCGGGATGGGCAGATGGCATCGGCGCTGCATTCGCTGGCAGCGTTGCACGAGATGCACCCTGATGTTGCGCGTATTCGCCATGACTATGCGGTGGTCGCCGCCTGGGCGGAGGATGACGCCAGGGTCGCCGCGTTGCTGGATGGTGAGCGGATCGAATTGCTGCCCTCGTATGTGCTCGAGGCGTACGCCAAGAGTTTGCGCAACCTTGGCCGCTGGCAACACGCCCGCGATGCCTACCGTGCGTGGCAATCCCGCCACCCGGACAGTTTCGATGCACGCCTTGGCCTCGTGCTCACACAAGCCGATGCCGAGTCCTATGACGCCGCGGTCAGCCAGCTCGAGGCCATCGACATTGCAACGTTGGATGAGGCCCGTCGCACTGCCTTCTACCTGGCCTGCGGATACATTCAGGAGCGTCAAGGCGCATTTGTTGCAGCGCTGGACTGCTATAACCGCGGTTTGCGTCAGTTGCCGGATTCCCGTGACCTGTTGCGCCAGCGCGCGGTGGTGGCATCCGCACTCGGTGCATCGGAGTACGCACGGGACACCCTGCTGGCGCTGGGCGAGGTGGACGATGAGATCCTCAATGATGTGCGCCTCGATGCCACCGCGCTGCGCGTACGCTGGCTGCATCTGGAGCCCGCCGGTGCACGGGAGCGTCCCACGGCGGATGTGCTGCAGGCGTTTGCGCGGCTCGAAGGTCTGACGCCGCGTCAGGCGCGCACGCGCGAGTATGACGCGCTGGTGGGTGAGGTAGCCGGCTACCGCATGACTGCTGCGCTCACGCGCTACCGGGCGCTGCTGCCGGAGGTCGGAGGGTTGCCGCAGATGCCGAGCTACGTGCTCGGCGCCGTGGGTCAGGCGCTGCTCCACACCGAGCAGGCGCACGAGGCGGTGCAGGTGTACCGGGCGGCGATCAGCAATCTCGGTGGCGACGCCTCACCTGATGCGCGTTTCGACTACGAGGTGGGCCTGTTTTACGCCCTGTCCGATGCCGGCCGTCTGGAAGAGGCACAGATGTTGGCAGAGCGCCTCGATCAGGCGCAGCAACCCTGGATTCGACCTACGGACAGATTGTGGCTCGAGAACAATCGCTACATCGTCGCCCGTGAGGTCGGCGCCCTGGGCGACGCCTATGCCGATCGTTACACGAAAGCCCTGAGTCGGTTCGAAGGGCTGCTGGACATCGCGCCGGCCAACGACGGTTTGCGACTTTCCAGCGCTATCGTCAAGCGCTGGCGTGGTCTGCACCGGCGCAGCCAGGCAGATGCGGAGAAGGTACACGGCGTGCGCTACCGCTATCCGCGTGCGGTGCTGGAAGGCCAGCTTGCCATCGACCGCTACGACTACGACGGTGCTGCGCAAGCGCTCGAGCAAGCCAAGGTGCTGCACCCCATGGGCAAGTCGACCATCGACCTGCAACGGCGGCTGGAGATTCAGCATCGTCCGGAAGTGGTGGTGTCTGCGGGCTTTGCCCAGTCCGAGGCGGATCAAATCGGCGCCGAGAGCTTCTACGTCGACTCCCGCTACTTCGGTGGCCTGCAGCACGGGCGATGGCGCCCCTTCGTGCACAGCCACTACCGTCAGGCGGAGTTCTCCGAAGGTCTTGGGCGCGACCACCGCCTGGGTGTGGGAGCCCAGTACTTCGCCCCCTATTGGAGCCTCAGTGCCGAGGTGAATCGCGGTGTGGAGCAGAACCATGGCACCGGCGCAGCGGTCGAACACGCCTGGCGCTCCACCGATCACTTAAGCCACGACACACGGCTGTCCTGGAACAGCATAGAAACGCCGCTTCGGGGCACGCGTGTGGGCGTCGAAGGCGACACTTTGAGCCACAGCACGACGCTGCGCTGGCACGAGGCCGGCCGGGCGACGGTGGGCTTCAGCGTGGCCGACTACGACGACGGCAACGATCGGCGCAGCGCCCATGTGTCCGTGCTTGAAAGGGTCATCAACCAGACGCGGCACAAGCTCTCGGTGCTCGGCAGCCTGTACGCGTCGCGCAACAGCGAAACGGGTACCGCCTACTACAACCCGGAGCGCGATGTGGATGTGCGCGTGGGCTTGATGCACGAATGGCGCATGCACCGGGACTACCGTAGCCGTCACACCCTGCGTTCGCAGATCTGGTATGGCAACTACCAGCAGCGCGGGTTCGGCAGCGACGGCTTGTGGCAGGTGGGCGTTGAATACGAGCACAACCTCGATGAGGTGTTCGATCTGCTGCTCGGCGTGCGCTTCGGCCGTCGTCCGTATGACGGCGTGCAGGAGCGGGAAGAAGAGGTGTACATGACCGTACGCGCGCGCCCGTGATGCATTGGCAGCTGCGTATTGTGCTGGTGTTTGCCCTAGCTGCGGTGCTGCCGGTGCAGGCGCAGGCTTACCAGCAACCGCTGTTGGCGCTGTGCTACCACGATGTGGTGCAGCGTTACGAAGACACCCTGGCGGACCCGTCGGCGGTGACGGTCGATACGCTGGTGTCGCACCTCTCGTGGCTGCATGCACAAGGCTTCGAGACGGTGTCGCTGGCGCAGTGGCAGGCCGGGCAGGACATCCCCGATAAGCCGTTGCTGCTGACCTTCGACGATGGTTTTTCCAGCTTTCAGCGGTACGTATTGCCGTTACTGGAGATGTTCGGTTATCGGGCGGTTCTGGCGCCGGTGACCGGCTGGATCGATGCGCCGGCCGGGCAGCCGGTGGCTTACGGAGAGACGGCGCGGCCGCGGGACGACTTTCTGACGTGGGATGCCTTGCGCGAGATTCACGCCTCCGGCCTCGTGGACATCGCGTCCCACACCCATGCCCTGCATCGAGGCATCATCGCCAATGCCGAAGGCAGCTTCACGCCGGCGGCGGCGACCCATGCCTGGCAGCCCCAGCGACATGCCTACGAAAGCACTGCGGCCTATCGGGCGCGCCTGCTTACGGACCTGCGAAGAAGTGCCGCCCGGTTGACGGAGGAGTTGTCCGCCATACCGCAGGCCATTGCCTGGCCGTATGGTGCCTACAACGAGGAAGCCAACGCGCTCGCTTCGGAGCTCGGCCTGGCGCAGGTGCTGACGCTCGACGGTGCGGCCAACGTGCCGGGCAGCAGGGTGCTGCACCGTCGGCTGGTGAGCTACAAAAGCGATCTCGGCCACATCCGTCACGCGGTGGCGTATCCGGACGATCAGCCGCCGCTGCGGGCGACGCTGGTGCGCCTGGATGATATCTACCATCCGGACGCGGGGCAGATGGAGCGCCGGTTGGATGCGCTGCTCGAGCGCATTCGTGCGATGAAGATCACCGCCGTGTTCCTGCAGGCCGTGGGAGATGCAGACGGCAATGGCATTGCCGACTCCGCATACTTTGACAATCGTACTCTGCCGGTACGCGCCGACCTGTTCGGCCGCGTCGCCTGGCAGCTCAAGACCCGCGCCGAGGTGCAGGTGTACGCCTGGCTGCCGGTTGCGCGGCTGGAACTGGCGGACGAGCGCGCACATCGCTGGCTCGCGGCCGCCGATTACGGCGAAGGATTTAGATTGGATGTGCGTTATCAGGAGGTGCGTGGACTCGTTGCCGCGCTTTATGACGATCTTGGCCGCCGCAGCCGCGTGGATGGTCTGCTCTTTCACGGCGAGGTTGATGCGCGCCAGACCTATACCGAATTCACGCAGGAACTTGCGGGGCGCGTGCGCCATTGGCAGGGCGCACTGAAAGTCGTTCGATCCGCTGATGTGGCAAACGGCGCCAGCCTACTCGACCACTATGATTACGTGGCGTTGCAGGCGGATGGTGACGATCTGGAAGAAGCGATGCGCGTCTTCTCCAGCGGAGGCTTGCTGGCGCAACGTAAGCTTGCGGTTCTGCTGCCGGCCGGGTTGTCAGAACGGGTCCTGTCCGGCGCGTTCGACCGCCTGTTGCGCGCCGGTGTACGCCACATCGCGTATGGGCCAGATAGGCCGAACGATGGTTGCCCGAACGCTGGGCTGGTGCGCCGGCACCTGTCAAACAACTGGTTTCCGGCTTTCAAGCGATGAGCATGCTCGGCCCCATCTATAGCGTGATGCAGGAATTTGCGCTGATCTATCCGCTGTTCATGAGCTATCTGTGGATGGTGGGGGGCATTACCTACTTCTTTCACTGGGAGGATCGCAGGAAAGGCTGTGTTGCCAACCCGCCGAAGTTCAGCAACCCGCCTGGCGTGTCGATTCTCGTTCCGGCACACAACGAAGGGGGTAACCTCGAGGAGACCATCACCTCGCTGCAGGCGTTGGACTACCCCAGCTACGAAGTCATCATCATCGACGACGGCAGCAGTGATGGTACCGGTGCGCTCATCGATCGCTACGCCGACCAGCGGGCACTGCGTGCCATTCACCTGGAGACCAACCAGGGCAAGGCGGCAGCACTTCGCGTTGGTGCGCTGGCGGCCCGTCATGAGATCTTAGTGTGCATCG
>JAUILW010000157.1 GCA_030432795.1 Gammaproteobacteria bacterium | reverse complement strand
ACGGCGGATTGCTGATGATGAGATCGAAAGGACCGCGTACGGGCTCGAAAAGATCTCCCTGAACCACCGTCACGCGATCGCTCAGGCCATGCAGGTCAACGTTTTGCTGGGCCAGCGCAGCAGCCTGGGCGTCCAACTCCGCCAACTGGACGGTACAACCTTCGAACGCCAACGCGGCCAGAATGCCGAGACAACCGCTGCCGGCGCAGAGATCGAGAACCCTTCCTGGCGACGCAGTCAGCCAGGGTTGCAGGGCGTCGCGCAGCAGGAATGCAATCGGAGACCGGGGGACGACCACGCCGGGCTCAATGAGAAACTCCACGCCAGCCAACCGGCAACGACCGAGGAGGTACGGCAGCGGCAGGCGTTCACGCACCCGCAGCTGCGCCAGGCGACGCACCTCGACAATCGCCTCCGCGGGCACAATGCGTTCGAGGCAGGACACGTCGTCGTCCATCCCCGTTGCGGCCAGAACCAGAGCCACCGCCTCATCCCACGCGTTGTCCGTGCCGTGCCCATACACCAGGTTGGCATCGGTAAACTGCGTGTGGACCTCGTCAATCAGGCTGGAGAGGTCAGTCACGTTCTTGCCGGTGCGGTAACACCAGCTCGATGCGCGAGTGGTTCTCCGCTTCCCGCGGCAGCATCGGACCTGCGGCAAATGGCAGAAACTTCGCATCGGTTCGCTCTGCCAGCGCCAACGCTGCGGTTTCCGCACAGGTCTGAGCACGGGCGAGCAGCGCGTCTATGTCGCCGGGTGCGTACAGGTGGCACACCACATAGATGGCGTTGTTGCGTACAGGCTGAAGGGCCGCGCCGATATCACTCAAGCGACGCAGGTCCGCCGTGCTGAGCTCGCCGTTTCGTGCAGGCACGATACCCCGCACCACCACATGGCCCGTGCCGGTGAGCGCCTGCACCAGCCGCTGGTTCGGGGTAACCGCCACGGCTTCATCCGGTGTGAGCACCACCAGATGGGCGTAGATGCGCCGGTTGCCGCGTTGCACCACATACACCGACACCAGCTCGCCCGCCTGCTCCCCTGCCAGATAGAACTGGTTGGCATCCGGCCCGTAGAGCAGGGACACACCGAAGATCTGGTTGGCCCACTGACTGCTGCCGCCGCAATCCCGACCACGACAGCGGAACCGCACATTGGCCGAGGCCAGCAGCGCATCATAATGCCCGATGGCTGCCTCGAGGCTCGTGCCATCTGGCAGCAGATGCGTCACCGAACGCCGCTTCGCCAACACCTTCACCACATTTTCGATCTTCAGCTCACGGCGGATCTTCTCCACCGGCGCCATCGCAAAGGTGTATTCCCGCGCTGCGACGTCCTCGGCACGCTCGACAACCTCAGCACGCGGATACGGCGGAAACGCCAGCGGATCTGCATGCGCGGAAGCAAATGCCCCAAGCAGCAACAAAGTGATTATTCTCATAGGGCGATCCTACCCGCCCATCAGCTCCAGCAGAAGGCGGTTGAGCCGATTAACGTAGCCTGCCGCATCCGCCGGAGCCTCACCCTCTGCCAGTGCGGCCTGATCAAACAGCACCAGCGCAAGATCTTCGAAGCGGTCCTCATCGCTCTCCGCGTCCAGACGCTGGATGAGCGGGTGCGTGGGGTTGTACTCAAAGATCGGCTTCGACTCCGGCACCGCCTGCCCGGATGCCTCGAAGATGCGCCGCATCTGCGCGCCCATGGCAAACTGGCCGAGCACCAGGCACGCCGGCGACTGCGACAGGCGCTTGGAGACGACCACGTCTTCCACGCGCTCGCCGAGCACGGTCTTGATGCGCTCAGTGAGCGCCTCGTTCGCATCGTCCGCCTTGTCGCCTTCGGTGCTCTCCTCGTCTTTGCCAGGCAGCGCAATGTCGGCGCGCATGGCGTCCTGAAATTGCACGTCCTTGTACTGATCCAGGCCGCTCATCAGCCACTCGTCTATGCGATCGAAAAGCAACAGTACCTCGATGCCCTGCTCCTTGAGCACTTCGATGTGCGGCGAGTTCCTGGCATGTTCCCAGGACTCGGCTACCACGTAGTAGATCTTGTCCTGGCCTTCGGCCTTGCGTTCCAGATAAGCATCGAGACCGACGTTCTTGGTGTTGTCATCGCCGCGGGTGGAAGCGAAGCGCAACAGCCCAAGCAGCGCCTCCCGGTTGGCGAAGTCCTCTCCAGCGCCTTCTTTGAGCACCTCGCCGAACTCATCCCAGAACGCCTGATAGTCGTCCGCCTCCTTGTCAGCCATGCTCTTGAGCATGGTCAGCACGCGTTTGGTCAAGGCGTTCTTGATGGTGGTGACGCGTTCATCCTGCTGCAGGATTTCGCGGGATACGTTAAGCGGCAGGTCGTTGGAGTCAACCACGCCTTTGACGAAGCGCAGGTACAGCGGCAGAAACTGCTCCGCTTCGTCCATGATGAAGACCCGCTGCACGTAGAGCTTCAGGCCCCGCGGCACGTCGCGATTCCACAGGTCGAACGGCGCCCGTTTCGGCAAGTACAGAAGCGAGGTGTACTCGAGCTTGCCTTCCACCCGGTTGTGGCTCCAGGAGAGCGGCTCCTCGAAGTCGTGGCTGACGTGCTTGTAGAAGGCCTTGTACTCGTCGTCCGTAACATCCGATCGTGAACGGGTCCACAGCGCTTTGGCTTCGTTCACCGCCTCCATTGTCGGCTCTGGCGCCTCGGCATCGTCATCGCTCGAGGTCCGCTCTTCGAGCATGCGCACCGGCACGCCGATGTGATCCGAATAGCGACGCACGACCGCACGCAGGCGATAGCCGTCGAGGAACTCCTTTGCGTCATCCTTGAGATGCAGCACCACCTGTGCACCGCGCGGCACATCGGAGGCCGACTCAATGGTGAACTGGTCTTCGCCGCGGGAACGCCAGCACACACCGTCATCGGTACCCGCGCCTCGGGTGCGCACCTCCACCTCGTCGGCAACGATGAAGGCGCTGTAAAAGCCCACACCAAACTGGCCGATGAGCGCCGAGTCTTTCTTCTGATCGCCGGTGAGCCGCTCCAGAAACTCCGCCGTGCCCGAGCGGGCAATGGTGCCCAGGTTCGCTATCACCTCATCGCGGGTCATGCCGATACCGTTGTCGGCGATGGTCAGCGTGCCGGCATCTGCATCGAACGTGATGTCGATGTGGTAGTCGGCATCCCCCTCGATCAGCTCCGGCCGCTCGATGGCTTCGAAACGCAGCTTGTCGATGGCGTCGGAGGCGTTGCTGATGAGCTCACGCAGGAAAATCTCGCGGCTGGAGTACAGCGAGTGGATCATCAGCTTCAGCAGCTGCTTGGCTTCGGTCTGGAATCCAAAGGTTTCGGGTGCGGCTTGCGCCATCGTGGACAATCCTCCTGCCGGTGGTCGAATCTGTTTCAGGTTGCCATATGGGGGCGGACCTGCGTCGATTCAAGCGCTGACTTGAGCGCTAATTTAGGCGCTGAGACCGGCGCTGATCAGAGCGGGATCACCTGCGCGCTACCCACGTGGGCAAAGCGGCCCGGGCTGCAGGTGAGGATGATGATCTGGCAGGTGCGACCCGCAGCCGCAATGGCGGCGCCCATGGTGGCCAGCCGCTCAGGATCGGAGAATCCAAGCGCATCATCGATGATTAGCGGCACGCCGCCGCCGCGGGAGACGATCTGCGCGGCTGCCAGGCGCAGCAGGATGCCAAGCTGCTCGCGCGCGCCGACGCTGAGCGCGTCGAACGGCAGGGTGGTGCCGCCCAGCGTGCGGGTCTGCACCTGCCAATCGTCGCCGATGCGCACCTCGAAATCGGCGCCGTACACCACCCGCCCCAGCCGCTCCACCGCGTCCTTCAGCGGCTGCACGTAGGCGAGGCGCGCTTCGTTTCTGTGCCGGTTGAGCGTGTCCCACAGCCGCTTGGCTGCCGCCGCGCGCTGCTGCAGCGCTGTGAGGTGATCACGGGCCGCCTGCTGCTCGCGCTGTGCCGCCTCCAGGGCTTCATAGCGGCCATCGGCCTGACGCTGACGCAGCCGGTCGTCGAGCACGGCCAGTTCCCGATCGAGCGACGTGAGCTCCGTTCGTCCGCGCTCCAGTGCGGCCCGCGCGTTTTCGAGCCCCTGAGCAACGTCGTCGAATGCACCCGCGCGGCTCTCGAGCTGACGATGCTGTTCTTCCGCCTCGCGCGCACGCACCACAGCGGCAGAGGCTGCCTCTTCGAGCGCCTCGTCGCTCTGGCGTTGACGCGCCGCTTCCAACTGCGCCACACGGCTGTCGAGGGTCGTGGTCAATCGCAACCGCTCATCTTCCTGCCGGCGGTTGTCCGCCTTGGCTGCGTCCAGCGCTTCCTGCTGATGGGAAACTTCGCGCTCAGCCGCCAGCAACGTCGCATTGAGCGTCTCGAGTGAGCGCTCCAATGCGGAAACACGACTCAGCGCATCCGCTTCGCTTGCAGGCAGCGGTGCGTCGGACGGACGGTTGGCCGTGTAGGCGGCGCCATCCTGCTCCAGCCGCTTGCGCTGTTCCTCCAGCTCCTCAGCGGTGCTGTCGCCCAGCAGCTTGCGGCGTTGTTCCTTGGCCGTGTCGAGCGCCCGGTTCGCCGCGTGTTTGCGCTCCAGCTCTGCGGCCGCCTCGGCGATGTTCGCCACACCGAGCCTTTTGAGGCTCGAGGCGCGTTCGGCCTGCGCATCGGCCAATGTCTGCGCCACCACCGCCGCATCCGGCGGCGGCTGGATCAGCACATCCAGGAGGCCGGGCAGGCGCAGTTGTATAGCCTCGCCCAAGTACCGCTCCACCTGCTCACCGCGCGAAAGCTCCAGATCCTGGCCGGCCAGTTCAATACGTTGATCCTGCTCGGCGGTGATCTGCAGCCGCGTGGCAATCAGCTGCCGTTGGCCTTCGGCCACCTGCACGGCATTCTCCGCGCGGCGCAAGGCATCGAAGCCTGCGGCATCCACCACAATGGACGCTACTTCCGCCGCATGTCGCTCGATGGCCGCACCCGTTGCGCGCAGTTCGGCGAGCAGATCGTGCAATGCCTCGGCCCGTTGTCGAGCGCGCAGATGCCGCGCGTCATCCCGCGCCTCAGTGAGCGCCTTGTGTTCGTCGATGCGCTGTCCGCGCAGCTGCGCAAGTGCCTGGCGCGCGCCATCCAGCCTGGTCTGTATGTCAGCAAGCTGGCTCTGCGCCGGCGCCAACGCCTGCGCCGCGGCAGCCACCTCGCGATGTAAGCCGTCTACCTCTTTCACCAGTGCGCCACGCAGGAACAGGGCATCCGCCAACTGCTGCGCAGCATCACTCGCTTGCTGCTGCGCCGTGCGCGCCGCCAGCAGTGCCTGCTCGACGCCCCGCGCCTCGTCCTGCCGTTCCTGCCATCGCACGCAGCTCGCTTCCAGCTCAGGCATACGCGCCCGAGCGTCCCGTCGCTTGTGCGCCAGACGCGCCTGCGCGTCCACATCGGCCTGTACCTCCGCCAGCGCATCCTCTACCTCGGCGCAGGCCGCATCTGCCGAGCGCAACCGCTCCACGTCGTCGTCAAACCGCCGTTTGCCGGCCTTGAGCGTGAAGTAGCGCTCGTACTCCGCCTGAACCGCCGCGAAGATACTGCTGTCGTCATCTCCGGCGAGGCCTGCACCAGCGGCTTCGTCCAGCGCGGTGGCCAGGCTCGCGCTGCCGCGCAGATCCGCAAGCTGCACCTTCTCACCCTGATCCACCAGCAAGGCGCGCCAAAGATCCAGATCCACTGTCTGCGCCAGCAACGCATCCACCCGTTGGTGGGCATCGCGACCGGTCAGCTGCTCCCTGACAGGCTCGTGCACGTGCAGTGTGGTGGCTTTACCGCGATTGAACGTCTTGGCATAAGTGAATCGATAGTCACCGGCCTCGATATCTGCCTCCACCGAGCTGCCGACATCCTGACCGGCAGGCTGCACGGCCTTGACCTCCCGTTTGGCCGAGGAATCGAGCTCCCCTATCAGCATGCGCAGCGCTTCGATGGTGCTGCTCTTGCCGATCTCGTTTGGACCTTCGAGTATCGTCACGCCACCGCCGAAGACGAGCTCCCGGCTGCCGACGCCGCGCCAGTTATCGAGCTTGAGACGCGTGATCTTCACGTGGACGCAGCCGCCCTGCGGCTTAAGCGATACAGGAGTTTGAGCGCATCGCCGGCTGCATCGTCGCCTGCGTGGGCCGCCGCCTGGAGCTCCTGCCAGGTCGCCCGTGCATAACCCGAGAGCGCTGCCGCGTCTTCGTCCAGAGCATCAGGCAGCACCGCGAGGTTGGTGCGGCTCGGCCGCCGCCTGAGGCTCGCGAAACTTTCGGCGTACCGCTCGAGCACGTCGTCCAGACGCGCCGCATCGGCAAGGTTCAGACTGCCCACGAAGCTCACCTTAACAACCGTGCGCACCGGATCTTCCACCGCCTGCAGCCAGGACTCGAAGTGCTGCACATCGCCAGCACTGTTCATCTCGAAATGCGGTGCCAGAAACTGCCAATCGCCAACCACAAGCGGCTCGACGTGGCAGCTTTCGCTGTCGAGGCTGACCAGCAACGCCTGGTTGGGCGCGTCTTCCGTGAAGTCCGTAGCCACCGGCGCGCCCGAGTACCAGATCCTGGCGGTGTCACCCACGCTGGTCACCGAGTGTCGATCACCCAGCGCCAGGTAGTGCAACCTGCCGTCGCCTACGGCTGCCTGGGCTTTGCCCAGCCCAATCGTCTCCGGCTTGGCCGCATCCGGCTCCAGCACGTCCACCTGGCCATGACACACCGCCACACGCAGCGTGCCGCGCGCGGGTTCAAGGCTGTCTATCATCCGCGCGCACAGATCTTCGCCAGGCCGTTTCGAGGTCCACGGCGCGCCCACCACCTCCACGCCCGGAACGCCCGGCACCGCCACTGGTTGCATGTCCTGCAGCACGATGACCTGCCCCGCGTCCGCCAGCTCCGGCGCGCGGAGAATGGCGCTGCCGTCCAGCGGGTCGTGATTGCCGGGCAGGAGGAACACGGGCACCGGCAGTCGGCGCAACGCATCCGCCGCACGACGCAAGGTCTCCCGGGAAAGCTGGTTGGATTCGAACACATCCCCCGCGACGACGATGAATGCCGCCTCGTGCGCAACCGCCAGCTCGCCGAGCGTGCGTATGGCATCGATACGTGCCTGGCTGAAACGGGCCGACGCCTCGCTCGCCAGATACGCGCGCGTCATACCGAGCTGCCAGTCGGATGTGTGGATGAACTTCAATGGGTGCCCGCATGTTGCCTGCAAAGCAGGCTATGTGGGTGC
>JAUILW010000921.1 GCA_030432795.1 Gammaproteobacteria bacterium | reverse complement strand
TCCACCTGCTCCCTGCCGGCCATCCATTCAAGGGCTGTGATGATGATGCGCCGCACCGCGCCATCTTCCGGCTCTACGAATGAGATACGCGGATCATCGCGCACGTAATTGCGCGCCCAGTCGTCCAGTTCCGCCTGCACGTTCAGCCCCTGTCTGGTTGCCTGCGTGACCATAGGCTTGCTTCATGACAGCCTGGTAACAGAGGTCGATGCTTGGCTTGCTCCGACACTCCGAACCGCAGCGATGTGGTGGCGCAAACGCGCATCCGGGGGTAGGGTGCGGTTGTTGGGGAGAGTGCAATGAACAGAGATTACGATGTCATCGTCATTGGTTCCGGTGCCGCTGGTCTGAGCGCTGCCGTGGCAGCGGCAGACGCTGGCGCGCGCGTGCTGGTAGCCGAAGCCGATACCCAGGTCGGTGGCTCCAGCCGCCTGTCCGGCGGGCACTTCTACGCCGCCGGAACCTCCCTGCAGGCCGCAGCCGGCGTGCAGGACTCGGCGGATGCCATGTACGAGCACTACATGACGCTCAATCAGTGGCTGGTGCAGCCGAATGTCGTGCGCAGGTACTGCGACCTGTCGGCGCCCACGTTCGAATGGTTGCAGACGTTCGGTGTGCGCTTCGCCGAAGACGGCTTGTACCGTTCCGGGGTGGGGTCCACGCCCCGGGGACATCGCCCGGAAGGATCCGGTGAGGCGGTAGTGCAGCATCTCGACGCGGCACGCGCCGCGCGAAACGTCGACCTGGTGCTGGATGCGCGCGTGGACAGCCTCGTTGCGGATAGCGACGGTCGCGTGTGCGGCGTGCGTATTGGCGGCGACGAAGCCAGCGCAGGCGCGGTGATTGTGGCCTGCGGCGGCTTCGGCGCCAATGCGCAACTGCTTGCGGCCCACTATCCGAGTGCGGCGGCCAGCGGCGATTGGCAGTGGTACATCGGCTCGCCCTATGCGCAAGGCGATGGCTTGCGGCTCGGTCAGGATGCCGGTGCTGCGATCGAAGGCCACGACCGCGGTCTGCTCCTGGTAACACCCGGGTTCAGCCGCGATCTCGAAGTGTTGCTGCCCGGCTGGGTAGTGCTGATCAACCAGGCCGGTCGGCGCTTCGCCGATGAAACGGCGCCGTACACCGTTCTGGCCGGGCTCATCCACAAGCAGGGAGGCCCTGTGTATGCGGTGTTCGACGAGCCGGCACGCGCTGCCGCCCGTCGATCGCCCATGTCGCAGGCCTACTGGGTGGATGAAGTGCTGGCGCAGAAAGCCGATGACGGCGTGATCGTGCGCGCACCGAGCCTCGAGGCGCTCGCCGCCGCCACCGGCATCGCTGCTGAGGCGCTGGCTGGTACGCTAGCGGGTTACAACGCCG
>JAUILW010000156.1 GCA_030432795.1 Gammaproteobacteria bacterium | reverse complement strand
TCCACCAGATTCATACCCGGATCACCGACGAAGTGCGCGACAATTTCGTGCGCCGGCTCGTTGTACAGCGTCTCCGCTGTCGCGGTCTGCAGTAGACCGCCGTTGGCCATTACGCTGATAGCCGAAGCGAACGTGAGCGCCTCCGTCTGGTCGTGGGTGACGTAGATCATCGTCACGTGCAGATCGCGCTGTACCTCCTTGAGCACGTGCCGCAGACGCGCCTTCGTGCTCGGCTGCACGGCCGTCAGCGGCTCGTCCAGCAGCACCAGCGCAACATCCGGCCGGACGATGGCACGCCCCACTGCGACGAGCTGCTTCTGGAACAGCGACAAGTCGTTCACCTTGTGTGAGAGCAGCTCGCTTATCTCCAACCGCTCGGCAATGTGCCTGGCGCGTTGCAGCGCTTCGCCCGTGGAGAATCCACGCTGGGTGAGCGGAAACGTCAGGTTTTTGAGCACGTTCATGCCGTCATAGAGCACCGGAAACTGGAACACCTGGGCGACGTTGCGATGTCTGGCTGCAAGCGCCGTGACATCCTGTCCGTCGAACAGCACCCGGCCGCCTGTAGGCCGCAGCAGACCAGACAGCAACGCGAGCATCGTCGACTTACCAGCGCCGGAGGCGCCAAGCAGCGCGTGCGCCTCGCCCGCAGGTACATCGAGCGTCACGTCGGTCAGCGTATCCTCAGCAGCATCCGGATACCGGTAGCTCAGCCCTTCGATCGTTATGCGCGCCATGTCAGTCGGAGAACCGCAACAGGTCCGCATCACGCACATACAGCTTTCGTCGCTCGCCGGCCTGCAGCAGCTGCAAACCTTCGAGCCTCACCACCCAGGGATGGCCGAGCACGTCGCCGTACACATACGTTTGTGAACCATTGGTCTGCGTATCTTCCACGGTCATCGTCAGCGAGCGGTTTTCTGCCGGGGGCGCTTCAAGCTCCACGTGCTCCGGCCGCACCGCAAGCACGGTGGAAGCATCCTCCAGGCGATTGATTCCAGGCTCGCTCAAGAGATCGGCGGCCGCGATGCTGGCAGGCGCCCGATAGAGGTGCATTGGGTCACCTGCCTGCAGCGGGCCTTGTCCTGCTACCAGCACGAGTTGATCGCCGAGCGCCAGAGCTTCCGCTGGATCCGAGGTGGTGTACACGACGCAGATGCCGCGTGTGTGCACCAGCTGCACAAGTTCTTCGCGCAAGGTCTCACGCAACTTGTAGTCCAGGTTCACGAAAGGCTCATCCATAACGAGCACCCGTGCGTCCTTGGCGAGCGCGCGGGCGATGGCCAGACGCTGCTGCTGGCCGCCGCTGAGCTGCTGCGGCAGCCGGTCCAGAAATCGCTGCAGACCGACGCTCTCGGCAATCTCCTCCACCTTGCCGCGCATCATCTGTCGGTCGGTGCCACGAGCGCGAAGGGGTGAAGCGATGTTCTGCGCCACGGTCCAGTGCGGATAGTTGACGAACGCCTGATATACCATCGCCACTGGCCGCTGCTGCAACGGCACTTCCGTCTGATCCAGCCCATCGACCAGCACCCTTCCAGCCGAGGGTGTATCCAGCCCGGCAATCACGCGACACAGCGCGGACTTGCCAGACAGGTTGCGGCCGAGCACCACGGTCAGTGATGCCGGCGGGCATTGAAGGTCAAAAGGAACGGTGCCGGCGTCGAGCACCAGCCCCTCAAGTTGCAGCATCAGGCGCTGAAGGCCAGCACCAGTATCCAGATGCTCATCGCAAGCCCTGTGGCAAATGCGCCAACGCGCCCAGCCGCAAAGCCTGCGATGTAGAACACACCGTGCAGCACGCGCGCTGCGGCCCACACCAGCGCCAGGGTCGACCATGTACCGGCAGGGTCAACTCCCGCCCAGATAGCCGCCGTGTTGGCCGCCGTGAAGACAATGAGTGCCTCCCAGGCATTCGCCTGCGCCCCTACCGAACGGGCGCCGGCATCGCTGAGCTGCTCGCCCTGCACCCGCGGCTGCTGTATGTCCACCGCGCCGAACTGTTTATTTCGAAACGGTACGCTAGCCCCCGCCCAGATGTACGGCAACGCGATCCCCACAGCCCAACACATCAGAATGGTTGTCATGTGTTACTCCCCGTATTTTGGTTTTACCCGTTTTGCCGCATCATCGCATCGATGAGCGATATTCCCAAAGCGTCCAACCGCAAGACATGGAGGACGGTCCTCGCCGCAATCTTTGTCGCCGTACTTGCTGGTGCCGGCTACTTCGCAGCGGTGGCAGCACCGGCCGGTACTGGCCTCGCAGCCAAGCAGCTCTGCTCTTTGGTGTTCGTCAGCGGAATGCCGGCCAGGCAGGCTGTGGAGCAGTACATCAACCCCTTGATCGGCCCGCTGCCGCCATTCCTGCGATGGTCGGTGGACCCTGCGCGCAAGGAAGTTCGTGCAAGCGCCCTAGGGTTCGCCGAAGCCCGCGCCGCGGCCCATTCAGGCTATGGGTGCGTACAGCTCATCCACCGAACGGAGGCTGAGCTTGCGCAATCGCTGCACGCTCTCCCCTTTGAGCAGCAGCCCCCACCAACACGCGCGGAGGGTTCGGAAGCGCTCCAACAAGCGCTTGCCGCGGCTCTGCAGGCACCGTACACCCAAGCATTACTGGTGGCGCACAACGGCGATGTGGTGGCTGAAGCATACGCACCTGGGGTTGGTCCCAACACTCCACTGCCCGGCTGGTCCATGGCAAAGAGCCTCACCGCAACCATTGCTGGAATCATGGTGCATGAAGGTTCACTCAGCACTGACGAGGTTGCCTTGTTCCCGTCGTGGGAAGAAGACGACCGCACACACATCCGCTTCGACGATCTGCTGCGCATGACCAGCGGCATCGACATCGCGGAAACCAAGACCGGTGCCGACGCCAATTCACACATGTTGTTCAAGGCGGGCAATGCCGCGGCATACGCAGCTTCCCGCGGCTTGACCGCACCGCCCGGCAGCGAGTTCGCCTACACCAGCGGCAGCACGGTGCTCGCCGCAGGCGTCATTAATGAGCGCCTCGGCGGCCCTGAAGCCACCTACCGCTACATGCACGAGCGTTTGTTCGAGCCACTCGATATGCGCGACACGGTGCTGGAGCCGGACGAGTCCGGCACCTTCATCGGCTCATCCTTCGTGATGGCAAGTGCTCGCGACTGGGCGAAGCTTGGCCAGCTCTATCTGCAGCGCGGGAGCTGGATGGGAGAACAGATATTCAGCCCTGAGTGGGTGGACTATGTGACGACCCACACCCCGTCATCTACCGGACGAGCATACGGCGCAGGTTTCTGGCTGGCGCGGCCTGCAGAGGCTGAGCGCGCAGAGGCATCCTGGCCGGCCGACACATATTATGCCTCCGGCCTGCAATACAACCGGCTGCTGATCGTGCCAAGCCACGGGCTGGTGGTCGTGCGCCTGGGTGCGACCAGTGATTTTTCTGATTCGGGAATCGAGGCGCTCATGCAGTCGGTGTTGGCGGAGTACCCCGCTCAGACCTGACTGGGATAGAGCGCATCCAACGGTACTGACAAGCCATTGCCCTGCACCACCCGGCAGTGGAACCGCTTCAACCGTCGCGGCTCCGGCACACCGCAGGAGTGGGCGATGACACCGATTTCCTTGTGCATGCTTGTTGCGTAGCGATACACCCTTTCCGTTTTGTCTTCCACTACCAAACCCTTCTGGCGATCCTCATCGTGGGTGGTGATGCCGGTCGGGCAGGTATTCTTGTTGCACTGCAACGCTTGAATGCAGCCGAGTGCAAACATGAAACCGCGGGCGCTCACCACAAAGTCAGCGCCTGCGCACAGAGCCCAGGCAACCGGCCCCGCATTGATCATCTTGCCGCTGGCGATTACCCGGATGCGCTCGCGTAAGCCGTGCCGCACAAGAATGTCCACCACCAGCGGCAGGCTTTCCTTGATAGGCAGGCCCATGTAGTCAATGAGGCTCTGTGGCGCCGCACCTGTACCGCCGTCGCCGCTGTCGATCGTGATGAAATCCGGCGCACTGTCGATGCCGCGGCGGTGTATCGCTTCGCACAGCTCATCCAGCCAGCCGTAGGCGCCGATGACCGCCTTGAAACCCGTAGGCTTGCCTGTCACCTCGCGAACGTGGTTGATCATGTCCAGCAGGTCATCCGCGGAGTCCACCTCCGGGTGCCGGTTCGGGCTGATGGAGTCCTGCCCCGGCTCGATGAAGCGGATGCGGGCGATTTCTTCCGTGACTTTCTCCCCTGGCAGAATGCCGCCTTTGCCCGGTTTGGCGCCCTGGCTGAGCTTGATCTCGAACATCTTCACCTGGTCGTGTGCTGCCACCGATTTCAATCGCTCTTCGGAGAGCGTGCCGTCGGCGTGGCGCACACCGTACTTGGCAGTACCGATCTGGAAGACGATGTCGCAGCCGCCTTCCAGGTGGTACGGGCTCAGCCCGCCCTCGCCGGTGTTCATCCAGACGCCAGCCTTCTTCGCCCCGTGCGACAACGCCTGCACCGCTGGTTTCGAGATGGCGCCGAAGCTCATGGCTGAGACGTTGAAAACAGATGTCGTGGTGTAGGGGTGGCGTGTGCCGGGGCCGAGTGTGATCGGCTGGGGTGGCTGGTGATCTTTCTCCAGTGTCGGGTAGGGGCAATTGACGAAGAACACGCTACCCGCGGGGCGCAGGTCCAATGTCGATCCGAATGCCACCGTGGTGTCCACGCCTTTCGCCGCTCTGTACACCCAGGAGCGCTCCGCCCGGTTGAAAGGCAGCTCTTCGCGATCCATGGCAAAGAAGTACTGGCGGAAGAACTCGCCAAGGTGCTCAAACAGGTAGCGGAAGCGGCCGACTACCGGGTAGTTGCGACGCACCGCATGCTTGGTCTGCAGTACATCGATGACATAGAGCACCACCACCACCACCAGCCCAAGCGCCAGCGCGCCGACAAACGCAACGGCGACAATGTTGATCACGGTGGCAGCAAATTCGCTGGTCATAGCATCCCCCCGGTTGAGCTGCGAAAGCACGTCGGACAGCGAGCCGCAGAAATCGTTCAGGCGCTATCCGCAACATCTTCCCGCCGTCGATGGCACAATTGCTCGAATATTCAGCGGGGAACAAAGATGAAGGCAGTGTACTGCGAGCAGCTCAGCGATATCGACGATCTCGTGGTACGCGATGTGGATCCGCCGGGCCCGCCTGGCGGCGGTGAAGTGCGTGTGCAGATCAAGGCACGCGGTGTTGCGTTCACCGACGTGTTGATGGCGCGCGGGCAGTATCAGGTGAAGCCGGAGCTACCGTTCGTCGTAGGCGGTGAGGGCGCCGGTATCATCGCCGAGATCGGGCCAGGTGTTGCCGGCCTGCAGGTCGGCCAGGCAGTGCTCACCCCCGGCGGATGCATCGAAGAAGTGCTGGTAGACGCTGATCGTGTGACGCCGCTACCCGCGGGCACCGACCTGGTGGCGGCTGCTTCCTTCCGCGCCAACTACCACACCGCCTACTACGGCCTGCAACGCGGCCGCCTGCAGCCGGGCGAAACCCTGCTGGTACACGGCGCCGCCGGCGGCGTTGGGCTCGCTGCGGTCGATGTGGGCAAGCTCATGGGCGCACGCGTGATCGCCACCGCCAGCACCGACGAGAAGCTCGAGGTGGTGAAGGCGATGGGCGCGGACCACTGCATCAACTATTCCGAGGGCTTTCGCGAGGAGGTCAAGGCGCTGACCGGCGGCCGCGGCGCTGACGTGATCTACGATCCAGTGGGCGACGCGGTGTTCGACGAGTCCATGCGCTGCATCGCACCGTTCGGCAGGATCCTCATCGTCGGCTTCGCTGGCGGCAAGCCTGGACTCGCCAAAACCAACCACCTGCTCATCAAAGATGCGGAGGTGATCGGTTACACCGTGGGCGCGCTCATGCGGCATGACCCGGAGTGGGCCGCCCGCAATAACCGCGTGCTGGTGGATTGGCTGGCGCAGGGGCGGATTCGCCCCTACGTGTCGCACGCCCTGCCGCTGGAGCAGACGGTGGAAGCACTGCGTCTGATCATCAATCGCGAGGTCATCGGCAAAGCGGTGCTGGTGTCCTGACGGTCGCTTAATGGCAGGCCGGGAACGGCGTATCGGATTGCTCAAGAAACCGCCGCAGCGCTGCTTCGCGGACCTCGCCGTTTTGCATAGCGGGCCAGCTGCTGAGGCCGCCTGGGAGCGTCCGATCGATCTGTGCCAGCACCAGCACAGCGCACGCCGTGTTGGCGCCCGTAGACGGGTTGGTGAGCCGGCCTCCTTCACGCTCTGCCCAGGCGCCCAGACGATCGAGCGCACCCTGATAGCGTGCCTCGCTGAGGCCGCCGCTGTCTTTTAGCGCGCGCAAAGACAGGTATTCCGCGAGCCCCTCCAACAGCCAGTCGTCTCCACGGAAGCCGCCGCCTACATGCACCAGCTCATGCAGCAGCGTGCTGGTGCCGTTCTCACTGACCAGCGGCCGGTCTGCATGCAGGTACAGCGAGCCAGGCCCGGAAAGCGCCCCACGCCACAGGCCGTCTTTTGCTGCAACAATGAGTATTCGCGGCGGCAACTGCGTAACGTGTTTCTCCAGCGACGGAAGGGTAAACCGCAGAAACGTGAGGATGTCCAGACGCCGCACGCCCTCACCACGCGGCGCCGCAATCACCACTTCCCGCCCGTCGATCTCTTCTCGCCGCACGCCGAGCTCTCCCGCCAGCATCCAGCCAGTGGGGCGCACATACTGGCGATCACCGTTGAGCTTCTCGCCTTCGTATCGTGTAACGAACGACCAGCCCTCGGGGCCTGAGAGCCGAAGTGTCGAACGGGATCTCGCACCGGATTCCAGGCGTACCCTGGCCGCGGGGAACAGGTCGCCCACCCGCAGCAGCGCCCAGCGTTCCTTGAACACCGCATCGAACCGTTCACCACGCTTGTGGTCTACCTGCACCACGTACCGCAAGGTGCCGCCGTCACTCGGCGGCTGCCAGCGCAAGCGGCCGCCCTCGCGCACCACCGACCCGTCACCCTCGAAGCCGCTGAAGCGGGATGCTGGCGCATTGAAGTCGAACGCATGCACGAGGTCTGCGCCCTTCGACAGAACGATGCGCGCCTGCACGGTGCGCGAGGTGGTATCGAAATACGCTTCGTGCGCCACATGAAAGCGACGCGTCTGCGCCTCGCTTGCGCAGGCCGGCAGCGCCAAGGCACCCAGCAGCAGAACCAACCAATAGAGCTTCATGCCGCTATTATGCGCACAGATTGGAGAAGACACCCGATGGACGTCAGCGAAATTCCGGAGGCGGCGCTGTCCTGGCAGTTCGTGCGTGC
>JAUILW010000920.1 GCA_030432795.1 Gammaproteobacteria bacterium | reverse complement strand
TCCACCGACCAGGCCCGCCGCACCCTCCTCGTTTCGCTGGTGAGCGTGGGTATGGGCTTTTCGGTACTGTTTCCGCTGCTGGCACCGCTCGGCCGCGAGATGGGCCTGAGCGAAATCCAGATCACTTCCATCATCGGCCTGTCGGCGCTCAGCAACTTTCTCGTTGCGCCGTTCTGGGGCCGACGCAGCGATATGTGGGGCCGCAAGCGAGTGATTCTCATCGGCCTGTTCGGCTTCACGCTCGGCACGGTGGTATTCAACCTCGTGCTCTACGCAGGATTGAACGGCCTGCTCCTTGGCTTGCCGCTGTTCGTTACGCTGGTGATCGCCCGCCTCGGGCACTCCGCACTGATGTCGGCCACCATGCCTGCCGCCAACGCCTACATGGCGGACATTACGCCACCGGAGGTGCGCACCCGCGCCATGGGCGCGGCGGGTGCCGCGAGCAACATCGGCTCCATTCTCGGCCCGGCGGCGAGCGCGCTGGCAGTCATCTCGCTGCTCACGCCGTTGTGGGTGATGGCGGCGGTGGCGCTGATCAATGGCCTGTTCGTACTGCGCTATCTGCCGGAACCACCACGCCAGAAAACCCGAGAGCGGCCGCCGCGCATGAAGTACACAGACCCACGCATCCTGCCGTTCGTGGTGGTGGGCGTGCTCATGTTCACCGGCTTCGCGCTCGTGCAGCAGACCATGGGTTTCCGCTTCCAGGACGTGCTGGGGCTCAGCGCCTCGGAAACCGCCGGTCAGTTTGGCCTCGCCATGATGTTGTCAGCCGCCTGTTCGCTGGCCGCGCAGATGCTCGTGGTACAGCGCTTGAACCCGCGCCCCTTCACGCTGCTGCGCAGCGCTCTGCCTCTACTGGTGCTGGCGTTCACGGTCATGGCCACCTCCGAAAGCCAACTCCTGCTGACCCTGGCCATGATGGTGCAGGGCTTCGGCATGGGGCTGGCTGGGCCCGGTTTTACCGCGGGGGCTTCCCTGGCTGTGTCGCCGGAAGAACAAGGCGCCGTGGCAGGCGTCATCAGTTCCTGCGGCCCGCTGGGATTTGCGCTCGGCCCGCTCATCGGCGGCGTGCTGTATCAGATCGGTCCGACACTGCCCTACTCCATCGCCGCGGGCGTGTATCTGCTGCTGCTCCTGGCAACACCGCTGCTCGGCAAGCGGATCACCGAGCACCAGCATCATTGAGAACATCCGCTGGTAGACTGGCAGGTACGACGGAAGGGGAAATCCATGTTCAGACTGATCACGTTCGCCGCTGCGTTCGCCGCCGCGACTGGCATAGGCGCACAGGCGTACGCCGCAGACCGACAAGCGTTTTTCGGTGATCTGCACGTTCACACGCGCTTTTCATTCGACGCCTACAT
>JAUILW010000155.1 GCA_030432795.1 Gammaproteobacteria bacterium | reverse complement strand
CCAGCAGCGCAACGTTCGCCGGCGATAGCATCGCCGGCGTGGCGAACGGCGATCGCGCGCGTATCAACTACATGCTCAACTGCCAGGGCTGCCACGGCCCGGAAGGTTCCGGCATGACGGACGGCACCGTCCCGAACATGTCGGGGTTCGTCGGTCGTTTCCTTCAGGTGCCGGGCGGTCGTGAGTTTCTCGTGCGCGTGCCGGGCTCCGCCAACGCAGCCCTCAACGACGCCGCCCTCGCCGAGGTGCTCAACTGGATCCTTGGCACGATGTCGGCCGGTGAGCTGCCGGCAGCCTTTGTTCCTTACTCCGCTGACGAAGTCGGCGCACTACGCAAATCGCCTCTCACGGAGATCGTGCAACATCGGCAGGAACTGCTGAGCGCAATGCAGGATCGCTAGCATCCTGTTTTCCAACAGGCTGATAGTGGACCGCAACGCACAGCTCCACTGAGACCTTGCGCACGAGCGTTCCTCATCCCTGCCCTTAAAGTGGGAAAAAGGCAGAAGGATGGCACCTCTTGCGCGACCTCTCAGTGGAATCCAATGCTCGGGAGAACGCACAGCGCAATCGGCGAACGCTGAAAGCCCTGTTCGTAAAGCCGGTGTACCAGATGCGTCTGGGCTTCCTGCTCATCTATCTGGGGTTGCTGATGCTCTCAGGCACGGCCTACCTCATGTACACGGAACTGCGCGCCCTCGATGCAGTACTCAACCAGCCGCTGGCCGACCCGGCCCAGGTCCAGGCGGTGCTGAGCAGCGTGCTGGACTCCGTGGCGGCCTACGGGCTCGGCGGTTTTGCCGCATTCGTACTGTTGGCGTCCGTTCTTGGACTGATCATCAACCATCGCGTTTCCGGCCCCACCCACGCCTTGTTGCAGATCATCGACCAGTACATCGCTGGGAACTACACCTACACGCGCAAGCTCCGGACCCACGACGAACTCAAGCCGATACAGAAACGTCTGAAGAAGCTGGGCGACAAGCTGGAGGCTGAACGCCGTGCGGGTTAGGCCAGGGGGCTTCACCCTGGTGGAGCTGATGATCGTCGTGGCGATCATCGGCATCATCTCCGCAGTCACCATCCCCGTATTCCAGGGCTACACCAACCGGGCGCAGATGGCCAAGGTCAATGCGCACTTCGATGAAGCGGTACGCATCGCCCGCAGCGAGCACGCCAGGGCGCAGCTCAACATCAGCCTCGGGCTCACCAGCCCACTACCCGCCGATGCCGCCGCGTGGATCGCAGCCTTCAATGAAAACGCCGCCGAAGCGCCCGGCGGAGGGCCCGCTTTCATTGCCGCTGACGCCGGCGACGCAGCCACTGGCGCGATCGGCGTAGCAGTGACGGATGCGCAAAACACCGTCATCATCCGGCCCGCCTTTCGCGATCTTGTCGGATTTCGTGCGGAGGTGAGCCGGCAGGGAGTGGAAGTCACCGAGATCTGACGCGAGCCACCTGGCAGCAACAGACGACCAGCCTATGCGTGTGCTTCGCCGTTAGCTGCTTACCTGCGGAACCAGATCCGCAAGATTCATGCACCCTTCGGCATTCACAAGCGAACGGCGGTTGCGGGTTTCGATGCCTGTGCTGAGGCTGATCTCGCCCTTGATCTGCTTGGAGCGGTACATCTGCGCATCCGCCACCTCCAGCACCGATTGCAGGTCATCGCCATCCAGCGGGAAGGCCGCCACCCCGATGCTAGCGGTCATGTGCAGCTGATGACCTCGAACATCGATGCCTCGCTGGATAGCGCTTGCCAGGCGTGCCGCGTGGAAACCGACATTGCCGATTTCCTCAGCGGCCAGGTTCAAGCACACCACATACTCATCGCCGCCGAACCTTGCCGCAATTCCGTCTTTACCAGCCGTAGCGCTGCCGGCCGCGGCACCGATGCGCTCAGCGAGGATGCGCAGGACCCGGTCGCCAGCAGCGTGACCGTGCACATCGTTCACTGGCTTGAAGTTGTCCACATCGATGAAGAGCACGACTGCGTAGCCGCCCGTGCTTCGCGCCTGCTCGAGGAGTTCCTCTCCCCGTCGCTCGAACCGGAGGCGGTTGGGAAGACCGGTGAGCACATCATGCTCCGCCAGGTAGGCGGCAAGACGATGCTTCTCTTCCTCGACCGCTACGTCCCGCTGCAGGGAGTGGCGCAGGATAAAGTTGTCGCGGGTATAACGGTCGCGCAGCACCTGCCCGACCACACCGATGAGCACCACCGATACGAAGAAAAACAGATTGGTGATGAGCACAATTCCCTGATCACCACCGTGGAAGTCCGGGTTGCCGATCTCTACGCTCACATAAGACGTCAACAGAACGAGGCTCACGAATAGTGCGGTGCCGATGGGCACGAACGTCAGCATGTGCATCGCCACGGCCACCAGGATGAGTCCGGCGTAGTAGGTGTCCGCGGCAAGATCCTGGGGGCCGGCGATGCTGATCAAGGCATTGATGCACAGCCCCAGCATCGCGAGCCCACAGGTAACCGAAGAAACATAAATCTTCGAAAACCACGCCTGATACGAAACGATCAGCAGCGCGACCGGCACGAGAAACATGACCAGCCGGACGGCAAACGCTTGAGGCAGCGCCGATGCCAGGGCGAAGTGATCGAGCACATGAAAGGCGGCATTGAATACCAGCGCCAGCGCGGCAATCATCCGCGCCAGCCGGATCTTCTCGTCCAGCAGGTCGGCCTGGTAAGCCCTTTCCAGGTGCTCGTCGAAGCGAGCGGTCAACAACACCGTCCTTGCCTTGTGCCTGCAACCAGCAATCCAGCCTACAGCGTAGCAGGCCAGACGCACCATCGCGGTGCATCGCGCTCGTTCCGTGACCCTCGTCCGGGAAGCGCTGTGCCGTGGTTAGAGTCTTGATGCCGTGATGGCGACATCCGCATGCCGCCAGGCCTTCGCAAAACGCTGTTGCACGGCTTGTGCTTCCGCGGGGCGTTCCTGCGCCTGTAACGCCTGCTGAAGGCCAATCAGGGCCCAACCGTTTTCCGGCATGCGCGCCAGATCGTCACGGTACGTACGTTCCGCGCCGGTTGCATCGCCGCGGGCAAGCTGAATCACCCCAAGGGAGTGGCGCGCCGGGTAGTACCAGTCCGGTGGCTCGCTATACGGCAGCTCATCTTCGAGTGCGACCGCTTCGCGAAGCGCCGTTTCAGCGGCGGCAAGGTCGCCACGGGCCGCCTGCATCTCTCCGGTCAGCACCTTGGCGGCAATGGAGAGCAGCGTCCGGCCTTTGCCGGTTTCGGTGAAGAACGCAAGCTCATCAATGCCTGGACGGGACAGCAGCGCGACAAACTCCGCCTGCTCGGCAGCTGCCTCATCCAGCGCTCCAAGGCCGATCAAAGCCCGCGCACGCGCGTAGCGCCATACGCCGGTGGCATACACCAGATCCTCCGCCGGAGCTGGCGTGTCGAGCACGGCCTGCCAGTCGCCGAAGCGCAAGCGGGCGAACAGCGGCTGCATGAGAAAGTGCTGCGCCACACCCATGCCCGGCGCCCGCAGCAGCTCAGGCGTCAGGCCGGCAGCCGTGCCGTCTGCCATGGCATAGGCCTGCTCCTGCCATCCAGCGATGGCCGCGGATACCCAGCCGAAGTGCCAGTTGTGGGGGATGTAGCCCGCGAGATAGATGGGACTGTTCGAGCGGCACACAGATACGAAGGCCGCGTCGGCGTCTACCGCACGCATGTTGTTGATCGTGGCGTCATAGTATCGACCCACGCGCATGTAGATATGCGCAGGCATGTGCACCAGATGCCCTGCAGCGGGGGCAATGTCCGCCAGTTTGTCTGCATACGGCTCTGCGCGGTGCGCGCTTTGCGACTGTTCCACAGCATGAATGTAGAGGTGTATGGCGCCGGCGTGATTCGGGTTGGTAGCAAGCGCATGTTCGAGCGTATCGATGATCTCGCCGGTCCAGGGCCGGTCTTCGCCGTCGGCCAGCCAGAAGTCCCAAGGATGCAGGTCCATCAGCGCCTCAGCGGTGAGCGCCTGGACATCGACGTTGTCCCGATACTCCGCAGCAATGCGCCGCATGGCGTCGGCGTAAGCCTGGTCCAGCGACGAACGGTCCTCAGGCGCCACCGGCGCGTAGCGCTGCAGCAACGCATCGGTGAGCGCGCGTTCCAGCGCCGTGCCGTTAGCAGCTGCCAGCGTCTGCGCGCGGCTGGCCAGGGCATGGGCTCGCGGCGCACTTTCAGGGCTCATGCCGGCGTTGACGTTCGGCCCCAGCACCAACGCGCTGCCCCAGTAGCACATGGCGCAGTCCGGATCGTTCAGCGCCGCCTCGTTGAAGGCGAAATCCGCGGCCGCATGGTTGAACGCATAGGCCAGGCTCAAGCCCTGGTCGAAGTACTGTTGCGCTACGTCCGAGCTGGTGGTCACCGGGAGGTGAATCTCGCCGAGACCCTCGAACAGCGGCTGGCGCCACTCCGCCTGGCGTTGCTCCGATCCAGCGTCATCCACCTGCTGCGAACATGCAGCCAGCAGGGCCAAGCAGCCAATCGCGATTCCTTTTCTCATCCTTTCCCCCTCCCAAGCCCTTCAGGCGTTGCTACCTACTCCATCAGCGCACCGAGCCGTTCTGCCGCTGCCGCAAAGTCCTGCATGAAGTCGAACACCACGGTGCGCGCGCCGACGCTCTGGTTCATGAGGCCTACGCCCTGTCCCACCCAGTAGGTAGACAGCGCCTTCGCGCCCGGATCACCGGCCAGCGCCAGTTTGTCGATCTTCTGCAGCGCCGGGCCACTGATCAGCCCCTGAAACGGCATGCCCAGAGGCTCCGGCGCGCCCGGAGCCGCCCACGCGTCGGTCCATGGCGAGCGCAGCTGGCGCGTGTACTTGCCGGTGCGGCTACGCGAGCGGATCGTCTGTCTGGACGTTGCCGTGAGCATCTTCTCTTTGATCACTGGATGGGTTTCCGCCTCGGCCGTGGTAAGCCATACGGAACCCGTCCACACCCCCTGCGCACCCATGGCCATACAGGCGGCCATCTGACGGCCGGTAACGATACCGCCGGCGCCGAGTACGCAGATATCGCCATATTCAGCGACTGCATCCACTACCTCCGGCACCAGCACCATGGTGGCGATCTCTCCGCAGTGGCCACCGGCTTCGCCGCCCGCAGCGATAATCACGTCGAGGCCTGCCTCAGCGTGCTTGATGGCGTGCTCCTTCGTGCCGGCCAGCGCGCCCACTAGAACACCCTTCTCTCGAGCGGCCTGCAACATGAACGGCGGTGGTACGCCGAGCGCGTTCACCACGAGCTTCACCGGGTGTGTCAGCGCCACATCGAGCTGTGCCGAGGCGCCCGAGGTACGCATGTTGTCGCCGAAATTCTCGGAGATCTGCCGGTCCCACAGGTCGTCCGTGGCAATGCCGTGTTCAGCGAGAATCTGCTCTACGTAGCGTTTGTGACCTTCGGGCACCCGTGCAACGATTTCCTCAGGCGTCAGCCCCCCGTCCTTGTCATCCATGCTGGTGGGCACGATGAGATCCACGCCATAAGGTCGCCCGTCCACCTGCTCGTCAATCCAGGCGAGCTCGATCTCGAGGGATTCGGGCGTGTGGCCGACAGCGCCCAGCACGCCGAAGCCACCCGCCTTGGAGACCTCCGCCACCACATCGCGGCAGTGGCTGAAAGCAAACAGGGGAAACTCTATTCCAAGCTTGTCACAGATAGGTGTTTTCACGAGCTTGTCATCCTCCTTCTATGCGTGGCAGGAAGTGCACCTCGCTGGTGGCGCCGATCGGCTCCAGCCAGGCGTCCTGATAAATCTGCCCGTCTATGGCCACGGAGCTGTCTTCGAGCGCCTCGCCAAGACCGGGCCAGCGCGCCTCCAGGGCGCGCAGCAGATCGCGGTAGTTTTCCGCCGCAACGTCCGCCTGCCGTTGCCCTCCGGTGAGAGACAGCAGGCGGTCGTTGAAATGCACGCTGGCCAGTGCTGCGCGCCTCGTCAGGCGCCCTGCTGGTCGATGGCCGCCAGCACTCGCGGCGGCGACAGCGGCAGGTCGGGCACCAGGAAGCCAAGTGCATCACGGGCAGCGTTGGTGCACGCCGCCAGCGGTGCGACGATGCCGGTCTCGCCCACGCCGCGCACGCCGAAGGGATGGCTCGGGTTCGGCACCTCGATGATCTGCGTGTCGATCATCGGCAGATCGGAAGCTACCGGAATGCGGTAGTCGAGGAAGCCGGCGTTCTCCATCACCCCATCGGCGTTGAAGATGTACTCCTCGTTGAGCGCCCAACCGATACCCTGCACCGCACCACCTTGATACTGCCCTTCCACATAGGACGGGTGAATGGCGATGCCGGCATCCTGAATCGCGGTGTACGACAGCACATCCACTTTGCCGGTGTCGCGATCGATACCGAGATCGACGATATTCACCGCAAAGCTGGCACCCGCGCCCTGGGCGTTGAGCGACGCTTTGCCCATGATCGGCCCACCGGTCTTGTGCGCCTTGGCGGCCAGATCGGCGAGCTTCAACGGCTTGACGTCGGCGTTGACGCCCGGCGCCGGAACGGCCTGACCGTCCTGCCACTCCACCTGATCCTCGTCCACGCCCCAGGTTGCCGCGGCGCGGGCTTTGCAGCTCGCGATCACATCTTCGCAGGCGCGCACCACCGCAAGCCCGGTGGCAAAGGTCGTGCGCGAGCCGCCGGTGACATTGCAGAAGCCGGTGCTTTCGGTGTCGCCGATAATCGTGCGAACGGCTTCGTAGGGCACGCCCAGGGTCTCGGCAGCCATGATGCACATGGATGCGCGGGAGCCGCCGATATCGGGGCTGCCTTCCACCACCTGCACGGTACCGTCGTCGTTGATGTGTACCTCGGCGCTGGACTGCTGACCGATGTTGAACCAGAAACCCACGGCTACGCCGCGACCGGCGCCCTCAGGCACGGGCTTGGTGTAGTTGGGATGCTTCTTGGCCGCCTCCAGGCACTGCTTGAGGCCGATGACCGGAAACTTGGGCCCGTAGGGCGCCTGGGTACCCTCATCTGCGGCATTTTTCATGCGCAGGTCGATGGGGTCCATGTTCAGCTTGATGGCCAGCTCGTTGAGCGCCACTTCCATGGCATGCATGGACTGCGGCGCGCCGGGGGCCCGGTAAGCCGCTACCGCTGGCTTGTTGACCAGCACATCGAACGTCTCCACCTTGAAGTTCTCGAGGTCATATGGCGCAAACACCGCCATGGCGGCCGGCATGTGCGGCGCGCCGGAGAAGCCGCCCGCTTCCATGGCAAGCCACAGCTGTGCCGCGGTGATGGTGCCGTCTTTCTTGGCGCCGACCTTCACGCGGGCCACGGTGCC
>JAUILW010000919.1 GCA_030432795.1 Gammaproteobacteria bacterium | reverse complement strand
ATGCCGAAGGGTGCCACCCTGTCGCACACGAACATTCTCAACAACGCCTTCTACGCCGGCCAGACCATGCGCCTCAGCGCCGACGATGCGCTGTGCATTCCGGTGCCGCTCTATCACTGCTTCGGTATGGTGCTCGGCACGCTGCTGTGCGTGAGCCACGGCGCCACCATGGTGCTGCCATGCGAGGTGTTCGAGCCACAGGCGGTGCTTGCTGCCGTTCAGGCCGAGCGTTGTACGGCGCTGCACGGCGTGCCGACGATGTTCATCGCCGAGCTGGACTCGCCGGACTTTGCCGACTACGACGTGAGCTCTCTGCGCACCGGCATCATTGCAGGCTCAACCTGCCCGATAGAACTCATGAAACGGTTGATCGATGACATGGATCTCACCGAGATCGTCATCGGCTACGGACAGACGGAGTGCAGCCCCATCGACACCATGACCGCCATCGATGATCCGTTTGAGGCGCGGGTCACCACGGTCGGTCGCGCGCACACCAACTGGGAAATCAAGATCTGCCGGGAGGATGGCAGCGTCGCCAACGTGGGCGAGACCGGCGAGGTCTGCGCACGCGGCTACGGTGTGATGCAGGGCTACTGGGACGACGAGGAGAAGACGCGGGATACCATCGACGAGGAAGGCTGGTTGCACTCCGGCGACCTGGGCGAAATGGACGAACACGGCTATGTGAAGATTACCGGCCGCATCAAAGACATGATCATTCGCGGCGGCGAAAACGTCTATCCGCGAGAGGTAGAGGAGTTCCTCTACACACACCCGGACATCGTCGAGGTGCAAGTATTCGGCGTGCCAGACCCGCGCTACGGCGAGCAGGTGGCCGCCTGGGTGCAGCCACGGGAGGGTGCGACCCTCACGCCGGAGGATGTGCAGGCATTCTGTAGCGGCCAGATCACGCACTTCAAAGTGCCGCGCTATATCAAACTGGTGCACGAGTTTCCCATGACGGTCACCGGCAAGATGCAGAAGTTCGTCATGCGCGAACAATTTGCAAGGGAGTTGGGACTGTCCTAATACCAGGACGGGTCGTGACTCTGCCGATAGGCCGGACGACTCTTGATCCGACGAACGTAGCCGGCAACCCTGGCGCTGGGCGACGCCAGCCAGCCGAACTGAATGGCGAAGTCCAGCGTGCCGCCGAACACCACATCTGCCGCGCTAAACCCGGAACCCAACGCCCAATCCGTTTCCGGCGTCATCGTTTCGATCGTCGCGAGGCACCGCTCGAGGTCTCCCCAGCCCACTGATTGCGGCGAAATCTCTGCGCCTTCGAGCTGCTGGAAGGTGAACATCGGCTCGAGCACCGAGCCGGGGTAGAACAGATATCGGTAGTACGCTCCTCGTTGGCTCGAGCC
>JAUILW010000918.1 GCA_030432795.1 Gammaproteobacteria bacterium | reverse complement strand
GACGCCCTGCTGCGCGTGTGGCGCGCACGGGGCGGCGGGCTGTACGGCATCGGCTATCTGGTGACATTCATCACGCTCGAGATTCGCATGGTCCTCGGCGAGGTGATGGACAGTGACGATGCGTTGCAGTTCATCGCAAGCCAGGCCACAGACCACGTGCTGCGCTACTTCACCGAGTCCATCGGCAACATGGTGCAGGCGTTCATCTGGCCGTTGCTACTGGTTTCCTGGCTTGGCGCGTCATTGGGCCTGCTCACGTTGTTTGGCCTGTACGCAGCTTTCGAGTACATCCTGCGACCGCTTGCGGAGGGGAGATTTCCGGAGTTGCGCGAGGATCGGCTGGCGCGGGAAGCCAAGCGCGTCGAGAAGCGCGAGAAGAAGCGCTCTGCAAAAGCGCCATCAAAACCAGAATAGCGATCGCACGGTTGGAAAACCGTCTGATGTGTTCACGCGAGTTCTACCGGCGACCGGTGACTAGCCGGAATCACTCCGCAACAAGCTCTTAGTAGTCTGCCGCCTCTTTCCCCCACACCTCGGCCACACGCGCATCCCGCCCGCAGCGGCTACGGTAGAAGTTGTAGCGGATCGGGTTTTCCTTGTAGTAGTTCTGGTGGTAGTCCTCAGCCACCCAGAAGCGATCCAGCGGCCGCACAGGCGTAACGATGGAACGGCCCAGAGCCTGCTCCGCTGCGGCAACTGCCGCTTCGGCGGCGGCTTTCTCCTCATCGGTGCGATAGAAGATCGCCGTGGTATAGCTGTGGCCGCGGTCGCAGAACTGGCCGCCGGCATCCAGAGGGTCGATGTGCCGCAGGAAGTAGTCCACCAGGGCCCGGTAAGAGATCACTGCCGGATCGTACGGTGCTTCCACAACCTCCAGATGGCCTGCATGGTTTCGGTAGGTCGGACGCTCGGACTCGCCGCCAGCATAGCCGGAGATGACGTCGCCCACGCCGTCGAGTTTTTCGAGATCTGATTCCACGCACCAGAAACAACCGCCGGCGAGAACGATGGTGGACTGGCCTTCACCGGCATAGGCGGCGAACGAGAGCAGGCAACCTGCTATGAGGGAGAGTATTTTGTTCATGCGCTTTTCGACCTATTGGGGCGCGATTCGTTCCGCGGCCAGCGTGCTCAGGAATTTCTGCTCCAGCGCTTCCACAGCGCGCACGAAGCCGTCCGGATCCACGAAACGTTCCGGATCGTAGGGCTGTCCGGGGGTGTATTTGTCATGCAGACCGTACTGGCTGCCGTGCGCTGCCACCCAGATATCCACCGGCATCTGCTTCTGCGTTGTGTAGGTATAGGCAAAGTCCGCAGCGGCGCCGGGGTACGTAGGGTCTACCGCCAGGCGCTTGCCCGCATTGACGGTGCCC
>JAUILW010000154.1 GCA_030432795.1 Gammaproteobacteria bacterium | reverse complement strand
CTCGAGAAAGCGGCAGGCCAGCCGTCCGCAGCGCATCTTCGTGATACTGCCAGAACGCCGCCTCGCGCCCGGCCAGCCACGCAAAGCCAAGAAATTCGTAGTAACGCGCAAGGCTCTCCTCGACCCGCACCTGCATCTCAGCGGGGTCGAGAAACTCCCCTCCGTAGCGCATCAGCAAATCCAGATTCGACCCCAACAACTTGTTGAATGACTGTGACACCGTGCTGGTCACGGACGCATCGTTGCTGCCCACCGTGGTCAGTACGTCATGCACGATGCCGAAGTCCCAATCGCGCAGCACCTCATACGCCGCCATGACGTCTCCATGCAGGCGACTCTCGTCGTAGAAAGGGACACGGGACGCAACAGCCTCCCAGCGAAACAGGATCGCCGAAGGGGAAAGGAATGGGTAGGTTTCGCCAAGCAGCGTGCGCCGCGCCACGGACCGACCGTCGAAGTGACTGCATTGATGGTCGAATTCGTTCGAGGTGATGTCACTGCCCCAGCGGATGTGAGAACCGACCATGCCGATACGCGGGTTCTGCTCGGCGATCGCGACGCTCTTTTCGAGGCAGGTAGGATCAAGAACATCATCGCCCTGCAGTATGCGCATGTACTTCGATTCCGGCGGCGTCAGACCCACCGCGAGATTGTGGTTCTGCATCACCGGCACCGTGCTGTCATTGCGCACCACGGTGACGCGCGGGTCACTGGCTGCCAGTTCCCGGGCGATATCACCCGTGCGATCGGTACACGCGTTGTCGAGCACGAAATAGCGCCAGTTGTCATACGTCTGAGACAACACGCTGCGCATGCAGGCGCGCACGAACCGCTCAGCGTTGTAGAGCGGAGAGACCACGGTGACGAGCGGTGACGACATGGAACGATCCCAGGTTCGGTGTTATCAGCGGTATGCTGAGCACAAGCCAATCAGAGTTCGCTATTTTACACGGCGTTGCTGACGTGGAGGTGAAGCGCGCCGCACATCCGGCGGAGCAGCAATGCTATCCTGACGAAGTGCCATAGCGCAGAGGCTGCTGTTGATATTCGAACCGCTCGCACTCTCCGGTGCGTTTCTCATTCGCCCCGAACCCATCCAGGACCCGCGGGGATTTTTCGCACGATCCTTCTGCCGTGAAGAATTCGCCGCTCAGGGGCTTGAGACGAGCATCACCCAGTGCAATATCTCGTACAACGAACATCCCGCCACCCTACGGGGCATGCACTATCAGGCGGAACCCCACGGAGAGGTCAAAGTGGTGCGCTGCACCCAGGGGGAGATTTACGACGTGATCGTCGATCTGCGCCCGGCGTCTCCAACCCGCTATCAGTGGTACGCCGCCCGCTTGTCCGCGAAGAATCGGCACATGCTCTACATTCCACGAGGCTTCGCGCACGGATTCCAGACGATGACGCCGCACGCGGAAGTGTTCTATCAGATGTCCACGCTGTACGTCGCTGACGCAGCCCGCGGCATCCCGTGGAACGACCCGGACATCGGTATCGAGTGGCCCCACGCCGCACAACGCATCATCTCTGAACGGGATGCCGGGTTCGCGCCGGTGGCCCAAGGCTACGACATCTAACAAACAATAAGCCGCGCTCAGCAGACGGCTATCGGTCGTAACGCATGCGGGCGGCGTAGCTTTCGATGTCTCGAATGCACTGCTCGCGCAGCGCCGCACCGCGCAGGCCATTCTGAAACTGACGGTACCAACCGACCGTCGCCTGGATGGTCTCCTGCGCGTCCCACACCGGATGCCACGCCAAGCGTTGCCGCGCCTTTTCAATGCTGAGTTGCAGAAGCTGCGCTTCGTGCGGGTGCCCTTCGGAGCGCACCTCGTAGGCCCCTTCACCCCAGGTGTCCAGGGCTATCTTCACCAGGTTTTCCACCGTGAGCTCGGACGCGGGCTCGGGACCGAAATTCCAGCCTTCAGCAAACTCCCGGTCACCCTCCAGCAGCCGTGTGGCAAGCCAGAGATATCCAGCCAGCGGTTCGAGCACGTGCTGCCAGGGCCGCACTGCGGCCGGATTGCGCAGCACGAGCTTCTCGCCACGCGCCAACGCCCGAACGATGTCCGGCACCAGCCGATCCTCGGCCCAGTCACCGCCGCCGATGACATTACCTGCGCGTGCGGAAGCAACGAGCGTGTTTTGCGTTTCGGTGAAGAATGACCGCTGATAGGAGGACACCACCAGCTCTGTACACCCCTTCGATGCGCTGTATGGGTCATAGCCGCCCATAGGGTCCGACTCTGCATAGTGCTTGTGCTGCTCGAGATTCTCGTAGCACTTGTCGCTGGAAACGACGACACAAGCCTGCACACCAGGTTGGTGGCGCACGCATTCAAGCACGTTTACGGTACCCATGACGTTGCTCGCGAACGTTTCTACCGGCTGGCGATAGGAGTACGGCACGAGTGCCTGCGCCGCAAGATGGAGCACCACATCCGGCCTGCATTGATCCATGGCATCGCCCAGAGCTTGGATGTCGCGTATGTCGCCTTCTATGCTCGTCATGCGCGATGCGACGTCAGCCGCCTCGAACAGGCTCGGGTCGGTAGCGGGGGCAAGCGCGAAGCCCGTTACATCCGCGCCGAGCTCGGCAAGCCAGAGAGAAAGCCAGGAGCCCTTAAAGCCCGTATGACCAGTGAGAAAGACCCGTTTGCCTGCGAATGCCTGGGCGATGCGTCCCTGCATGATGAGGTTCGACTCCGGAGAAACCTCCGGCCAGTATAACAATGGATACTGACTCATCGGCCGCGGGGAAGTGCCAACCCCATCACGACGCCAGCAGGCGGAGGCCTTCGGGGGTACCCACGTCGATACTGGGCTGTTCGTCAAGCAGGATGCCGCGCACGTCCAGCCCCGCTTCGATGGCCATTGCCAGAATATCGCCGAGGTAGGGCTCCCGCCCGCCGGGCAGCGATCGAGCATCGCCAAGCGCGTGGTGCAGATACTCCGTAAAGGCAGGTTTCCAGACTGCCGGCGCCCAAGTTAGTGGAGACTGCGGCGGAACAACCGGCTTGGGCACCACGGATCGGACCTGATCACCCTGAAGCTCGACGACGTCCACCATCGCAGGCTGGTCCGTCGGAAACAGGCCCAGCACCACGTCGGCAGACGATTCATCAAGCGCCCTCAAAAGACGTCTGTAAGCATCGCAGGGAGCGAACAGAATGTCTGGCCATCCCAGAACACAGGTCGAATCACGCACATCGTCATACGCCATGTCGATGGTAAACGGCACACCTGGTGTCGCGTCGATTTCACGGTATTCGAGCGCAAGCGTCCGCCATTGCTTTGCGAAGGTATCCGGGATGTCCTGCTTGTCCGGTCGGATGAGCCAGATCGCGCGGCGTACGCCGCCGTCGGCCAGCGCATCGAGCAGATAAGCGCCCACAGGCCTCGCGGACGAGCCGAACGCAGCCACCGGCATGACTTCCTTGCTGCGCCAGACGCTGTCCACCCCACGCAGCGACTGCAAACGCCGGCCGTAGCCGGCCGCTGGCAGGATGCCTACACAACCCTCACCGATGTCAGGGCCGCGCTTCAAGCAGGTCAGCGTCAGCCAGCAGCTCCGCGGCGCGCTCCAGCACCGGCGCTTGTATGCATGACAACGCCGCGATGTCCGCAAGCGTGTGCGTTCCGTCGGAGTAGCTCAGCATCCACAGCAGCGCGAGCTGCAGGTTTTTCGCCTCGTTGTTACCGCCGAGCGTGTCGTACAACCCGCGCCGGCCGAGTTGCGGCTCGCAGTTGGGTTGGAGATTGAGGAAGCGTGGACTGTGCTGGATCTCGTTCAGCGCCTCCACACAGATGCGCAGCGTATCGTCCAAGCCTGCCGGTGTTACGAGTTGCAGATCGTCTGCGGAGTTGTGGTACGCATCGTACTCTCCATACGGAGTGCGCATTAAGCAACCCGTTGGTATGTCGATACCGGGAGAGCAGAACTGGCGCTCGTCGTATCCATAAGGCAGGTAGGGCCGCACGCTACCACCGTGAGCGATCGTCACCCGCCCGAACGCCCGGTCAATGATGCCGTTACCCGATCGACTTACCTTGAAGGTCGCCCGGCCGTCGTCGCCGACACCACTGATGACCAGTGCCGAGGCAATGCGCCCGAGACCGGCTTGATTCTGCGCCAGCCATGTTATGGATCCAATGGTTCCCGGAATGAAGATAAAGCGTACGCCGTATCTCGCAGGTCCATTGGCACGGGCATCCTCGATGAGCAACTCGGCAAGGCGCGTCGCTACGCTGAGGCCGGAGAGATTATCGTTGGCAAGGGACGGATGGCAGGTGTGTGTAGAGATGAGCAGTTCCTGCTCTTCCAGCCCGGGCAGAAACAACTCACCGTACGTCAAAGCGCCCTGTGAGTGCGTGCTGTCGATACGCACCCGGTAGGCATCGTCGCCCAGCGCTTGCCGCTGATGATGGCTCAAGCAGAATCCCCAGGTGGGGCTATAGTAGCTCGTTCGATAGGGAATGCGGTCCGGAAACTCCTCCAGGGAGTGAAGGTGCGCATCAAGCGCATCGCGTGTCAGGACCTCGTCTACCGCCGTGCTGTAGCTGACAACATGCAGGTTGGAGTCTGCGAAGTCGACCACCCGTTCGCCGTTCAGACGCTCAATATACGCTTCGCGGATGTTCCACTCCGCTGGCACCTGCCAGTCGAACACCGGCGTGCCCGAAGGCACTTCGTGCACCTCGATCGGGATGCGTTTGCCGATGTGGCGGAGGGTTTCGCGCACCCCATCGCCGGTGATGCTGCGGCAAATCGGGAACAACTCACGACAGAAGTCGTGCAGCACCTGGCCCTGATCCTCCACCGGGAGATCACGCATGGAAACGGCTACCAGTTCTTCCAGGGCGCATCGCCCTTTTCCCAGATCTCTTCCAGAACGATTCTGTCTCGCAGGGTGTCCATCGCCATCCAGAAGCCTTCATGCTTACGCGCCACCACGTGCCCTTCCTCAGCGAGGCGCTCCATGGGGCTCGCTTCCCAAGGGGTATCGTCGCCGTCGATGTAGTTCACGGCACTGGGATCCACCACGAAGAATCCGCCGTTGATCCACGACTCATCTTGAGGCTTTTCCCTGAAGCTATCCACGTGATCATCAGCACCGTCCATACGGAACACGCCATATCGAGCTTTCGGCTTGACCGCCGTCATGGTTACCAGTGCGTTGTGGCTCTTGTGAAATTCTACGGAAGCGGTGATGTCCACATCACCAACGCCATCCCCGTACGTGAGGCAGAACGGTTCGTCGTCGAGGTACTTCGCGGCGCGTTTGATGCGGCCGCCCGTGAGCGTGTTGAGCCCGGTCTCGACCAGCGTCACACGCCAGGGCTCGATGCCATTCGACACCACTTCCGTCGTGTCGTTGCGAAAATCGAAACTCACATCCGCATGCCGGTAGCGGTAGTTGGCAAACCACTCCTTGATGTAGTCGCCCTTGTAGCCGCAGCAGATGATGAAATCGTTGAACCCGTGACCCGCGTAGATCTTCATGATGTGCCACAGAATCGGCATGGAGCCGATTTCCACCATGGGTTTCGGGCGTATGGTGCTTTCTTCGCTGATGCGCGAGCCGAATCCACCGGCCAGGATCATTACTTTCATCGTCAAGTATCCCTACTGTATTGCGAGCGCGTCAGGCGCAGACCCGCGAATTATATCTGCAAGCCGCGGTACATATATGCGGAGAGCTTTGCAAAATGTGTGGTGTCGCTGATCCTGCCTTCGCCATGCGCATTTCACGACAGGACATTCTGTTGAACGCAGGTCCACAGGCCAAACGAGTAGTTGTCGAAGATATCGATACCCAGCGCCGACTTGATGAGGTAGAGCGTCACCAGCCCGCACACCGCACAGAACGACAGAAACGCAGCAAACACGAGAAGCGCAAAGGCGTTGTCTATCGCTTTTTCTTCAGCCGTCATTTCGCGCCGGTTACGGCCAGCGAACATCGCAAAGTAATAGCGATGACGCCACACCGGAATACTGCCGCGAATGTCTATCCGGTGTTTGCCCCATTGCCGGGTGGCAATGGCTGACTTGAGCCCATGTAGCTGGGCGAGCGAGAAGGATGCCACCACCTCATCAGGCATTCGCCTCAATAGCTCCTGCATCTGATCGTCGTCGCGGTAGTCCTCGATCGTCCCGATGGCTTCCATGCCTGTGCTCCGAATAAGTGCGGTCTCGTCGGCAAGCCTCGTCCACCCAACCCGATGTGTCGATGCGTATGACCGCGAACTGTGTGCAGGATCACACTTTCTTCAGCGCAACTCGAAGCCTCGATACCCATCCGCTGCCACGCCGTCGCATATCTGCCGGTATGCACCAACGCCGGCAGCGTACGGCATGAAAACCCGCGGCTTGCCGGGCACGTTGGCACCGAGGTACCACGACCCGCCTTTGGGAAACAGCGTCGCGTCTGCCACGTCGTTGACATGCGCCACCCAACCATCCTCTGCCTGCAGGCTGGTCTGCACCACCTCACGGCCGGCTGATTCCATGTGTTCCAGCAGGTCGCAGATGAAGTCTACGTGCTGCTCGATGGACACCAGCATGTTCGACAGCACCGATGGACTACCCGGCCCCGTAATCGTGAACAGATTCGGGAACCCCGCCATCATGAGCCCAAGATACGTGCGGGGTCCTCCCGCCCACTTCTCCGCCAGAGCCTGGCCGTTAGTGCCGCGAATGTCGATGTTGAGCAGCGCACCAGTCATGGCGTCGAAACCCGTGGCAAGCACCAGCGTATCGAATTCCACCTGGCGCCCCTGCAATGCGATACCTGTTGGCGTAATCCGCTCGATGGGTTCTTTACGCACATTGACCAAAGTAACGTTGTCGCGGTTGTAGGTGGCGTAGTAGTCGGTGTCCACACAGATCCGTTTGGTACCGATGGGGTGCGACGTGGGACACAGCGCCTCCGCGGTCTCCGGATCTTCGACGATGCTCCGGATCTTGCCGCGCACGAACTCGGCGATGCGCTCATTGGTGCGCTCGTTGATCAGGAAATCTCCAACCGCACTCAGAAAGAATGCGCCACCCTTCCGCCAGCGTTGTTCGAGATACATATGCAGCTCGTCATCGCTCAGCGCTTCGGCCGACTCCGCCAGCGGTGCCTGCTCCCGGGGTTCTATCTCCAGACCACCAAAACCGGATTCCAGCCCCAGTTTTTCCAACCGCCGATGCTCACGGTAGTGCTTCTTGAACCCTGCCACCCATTCCGGATCCAGCGGCGCGTTGTGCGCCGGCACACTGAAGTTCGGGGTGCGCTGAAACACCGTCAGATGCGCCGCCTGCTCTGCCATGACCGGAATCGC
>JAUILW010000917.1 GCA_030432795.1 Gammaproteobacteria bacterium | reverse complement strand
TGGCTTTCTGCGCGTCGGTGCCGAACTCCAGGATGGTCGGGCCGATGTAGTTCACACCACGGCCGGTGAGCGGCGGGCGGGCGCCGATGCGCGTGAGCTCATCCACCAGCACCCGATACTCTTCGCGGCTGAGCTCAGCGCCGCCGTACTGCTTCGGCCAGGTGGGCACCGTCCAGCCTTTTTCCGACATGCGCTCGAGCCACAACCGCACGTCAGGCGCCATCTCTACCTTGCTGCTGCCCAGCGGCACCGGCCCGTCGCCCCGGGCGCCGGGCGGGCAGTTCTCTTCCAGCCAGGCACGGGTTTGCTGGCGAAACTCCTGCAGATCAACACTCACAGCGCGGTCACGCCTCCATCCACTACGAATTCGGATCCGGTGCAGTATGAACTCTCATCGCTGGCGAGAAAAAGCGCCAGACGCGCCACCTCCTCCGGTTGCGCCATGCGGCCGAGCGGCACGCCGCGCACCATGCGCGCTGCGTCATCGTTGCCCGGCACCTCCTGCAACATGTCGGTTTCGATGACACCGGGATGGATGGAATTGACCCGCACGCCCCGGCGGGCATTCTCCACCGCGGCGGCCTTGGTCATGCCACGCACGGCCCATTTCGATGTGAAGTAAGCAAAGGCGTTGGCGCCGCCGACGATCCCGGCGATGGATGAAACGTTGACGATGGAACCGCTGCCCGCCTCGCGCATGAGCGGCGACACCGCGCGCATGCCGAGGAACACGCCGAGGCAGTTCACATCCATCACGCGGTTGAAGTCGTCCACGTCGATCTCAAAGTGTCGACCCACCGAGTAGATGCCGGCATTGTTCACCAGCACATCGATGCGTCCGTGGCCGCGCACCAGCTCATCCACCACCTCGCGCCAGGCGTGCTCGTCAGTGACATCGAGGTTGCGGTAGGTGCCGCCAATGTCTGCAGCCACCGCTTCGCCTTCGTCGTCGAGCACGTCAGTGAGCCACACCTTTGCTCCTTCCTGCGCGAACAGCCGCGCCTCGCACGCCCCCTGCCCGCGCGCCGCGCCGGTCACGAGGCACACTTTGCCGTCCAGTCGTCCCATCGCACTCCCTCCCCCTGGTTTTGGCGTTGCCCTACACTACCGCGCATGGACCTCGACGCCTACTTCCAGCGTATCGGCTACCGGGACACCCCGGCGGTGGATCTGCAGACGCTGGTGGCCCTGCACCGCTGTCAGGCGCTGAACGTGGCCTACGAAAACCTGGATGTATTTCTCGGCATACCGGTTTCCCAGGATCCGCAGGCGATCTTCAACAAGATCGTGCACAGCGGACGGGGCGGCTGGTGCTACGAACTGAACGGTCTGCTCGGCTGGGCGCTGGAAAACATCGGCTTCGAGGTTACCCGCCT
>JAUILW010000153.1 GCA_030432795.1 Gammaproteobacteria bacterium | reverse complement strand
ATGAGCCGCGGTCCGTACAGCGCAAGGCCAATGCTCAGGCCCAGCGCGCCGACTACCATGACCCACAGCGGAATCGCCGCCTTGGTGCTCACACCCTGATGCAGCAGGGCGTCGTTGATTGCGGCCAGCGGGCCGATGGCGTTGGCCACATCGTTGGCACCGTGTGCGAATGACAACAGCGCGGCGGCAAAGATCAGGGATAGGCCGAAAAGGCTGTTCACGTGCTGTTTTTCGTTAGGAAGTGCGGCGGCCATGCGCGCGATCATTGGCCGCGTGGCACCGTAGATCAGGCCGGCGGGCAGCAGGCCGATGAGCAAAGCCGTGAGGAAGTCTACCTTCCAGATGTGCTTCAGACCTTTCATCACCAGATAGGTAGAGAAGGACCAGGCCATGAGGGTGAGCAGCCACGGCACGACGCGTGAGGCAGCAGCCATGGTATCCCGCTGATAGGTCACGGTACGTTTGATGACGTACAGAAACGTTGCGGCAATGGCGCCGCCGAAGAGCGGCGAGATCACCCAGCTGGCGACGATGGCCCCCACGGTGTCCCAGTTGGCGACCGCTGTGCCGCCCGCCGCCAGGCCGGCTCCCAGCACGCCGCCGACGATTGAGTGGGTGGTGGACACGGGGGCGCCGACAGCGGTGGCGATGTTGAGCCACAACGCCCCGGCAAACAGCGCTGCCATCATCAGCCACACGAATTCGTTCGGGTCATTGATGAAGCCTGGGTCGATGATGCCGCTCTTGATGGTGCCCACCACGTCGCCGCCGGCGATGAGGGCGCCTGCAGCTTCGAACAGGCCGGCAAGAACGATAGCGCCGCCCAGGGTCAGCGCGCCGGAACCTACGGCGGGGCCGACGTTGTTGGCGACGTCGTTGGCGCCGATGTTCATGGCCATGTAGGCGCCGACAGCAGCGCCGGCGAGCAGCAGCCAGCCGGGCACGCCGTCCGGTGCGATACCGCTCACGAACAGCATCGTGAGTGCGATGAACGCAAGCGCGCCGGTCAGGCGCAGTGCTGGCACCAACAAATCGGTGTTCCTGTCTTCCCGTTCTCCGGGTTCTTAACCGCCCGGATGATCCCTTGTTCCCCGAAACCCGCTGGTCGCAGGCGCCGCAAGGTTAGCCCGCTCTGCCTGGGTGCGCCAGCACATCTGTGAACGCGGCTGGCCGCAGTCAGGCAGCGACCGGCAGCGCCGCCGTATCGATGGCGTAGAGCTCGGCGACGTTGTCGCAGAGGATGGCGCGTGTCTGCTCTGCGGTCAGGTGCTGAGTCTGCTCTTCGAGCATCTCCTGCGACCAGGGCCAGGTGGAGTCGCTGTGGGGAAAGTCGTTGGCCCACAGTAACCGCTTCCAGTTCATCTGATCAGCGCTGCGAAACGCCACCCAGTCGTCCTGGAAGGTGGTGTAGATATGCTCGCGGAAGTACTCGCTGGGCAGTTTCGACAGGCTCACGCCATCGCCCAGCCAGTTGCGGTGGCGGTTGTAGGCGTGGTCCATTCGGTACATGTAGTGCGGCACCCAACCGGCGTCCGCTTCCACGCAGACGACACGCAGGTTTGGGTAACGCTCGAACACGCCGCCGTAGATCAGCGTGCCCATGATGTCCTGGTTGCCGCGGATGATGGACAGAAAGCTGTTCAGCCGCGGCCCGCGGGTTTGCGCGTTGCGCATGGTGAGTATGTGAAAGGAAATGGGCAGATCGAGATCGATGGCGGCTTCCCACACCGGGTTCCAGATGGGCGAATCGAAATCCTGCTCGCCGGGGTTGCCGGACATCATCACGCCGCGCAGGCCCAGCTGTTTGATGGCATGCAGGTCGGCGACGGTGCTTTGTGGATCGGTAGCAGCGCTCTGGCCGCAGCCGATCAGGCGGCTTGTATCGGTGTCGCAATACTCCGTGATCCAGCGGTTGTATGCCGCGAAGCAGGCATCTTTGTAGGCGAAATCCTTGTGGTTGCACAGCATCATGCCCACCGTGGGATAGATCACCTCCGCTGCCACCCCGTCGCGGGCCTGGTCCGCCAGGCGGGCGCTCGGGTCCCAGCCGCTGCGGTGCAGCTCATCGAAGCGCACGCCCGTCATGCTGAGCTCGCCCGGCGGCTTACCGGCAGCTGCGACTAAGCCCATGGCGATGGGGCGGTCCATGCCGTCGATGACGAAGAGATCGCCTTTGTCGCCGCCATCCACCATGCGCGGCGCCTTGTCGCGCCATCGGGCGTCGATATGTTTGCTGTAGGTGTCCGGGTGCTCGGTGATGTGGCTGTCGGCCGAAATGACCGGAAAATCGAAGCCCATGGCGTCCTCCCTCAAGTGCAGCATGGCTGAACCATCCTAGGCCTGTGGAGACGGGCAGGACAAGCCCTGGACGAGTTCCGCGCCCGCGTTACGGCATCGTCGCACTGCGCGGCTGGGGTGGTATCGAGTATTCTGTGTCCATGCCAGCGCTCGCCGAAGACACCAAGGCCGAGATCCAGCGCGCCTACTCGGCGTGGCTCGCTGCGCGCGGCTTTCGCGCCCGGCGTGGGCAGCGCGAGATGGTGGCGCACATCGCCCGCACCCTCTCCGACGACACGGTACGCATCACCGCAGTTGAAGCTGGCACCGGCACTGGTAAGACGGCTGCTTACTGCATCGCTGCCATTCCGGTGGCGCGGGCGCTCGGCAAGACCATCGTCATCAGCACCGCCACGGTGGCGCTGCAGGAACAGGTGGTGCTGCGCGACCTGCCGGATCTCAAGACCAGCAGCGGCATGGAATTCGACTTTGCCCTGGCCAAGGGCCGTGGGCGCTACGTCTGTCTCAAGCGCCTGGACGACAGTCTGAAAAACACGGGGCAGCGGGAGCTTGCGCTGGTGGATACGCCGGCACCGGAGGCCGGTGCCGTCTATGAAGCCATGCTCAACCGCTTTGGCATGGGCGAGTGGAACGGTGAGCTGGACGCCTGGGCAGATGGCGTCGAGCCGGAGGTGTGGCAGGCCGTCACCACCGATCACCGCGGTTGCACCAACCGACGCTGCGCGTATCTGGCGCAGTGCCCGTTTTTCAAGGCGCGGGGCGCGCTGGAAGGTACCGAGGTGATCGTTGCCAACCACGACCTCGTGCTGGCCGATCTGAGCCTGGGCGGCGGCGTGGTGCTGCCTGAGCCTGAAGACTGCATCTACATCATCGACGAGGCGCACCACCTGCCGGACAAAACCCAGAACCACTTCTCGGTGCGCGCGAGGCTCCGCGGCACCCTGAGCTGGCTGGATCAGATCAACGCCACCATCGGCACGCTCACCCAGCGCTTCGAACGGCCCGCTGATCTCGTGTCTATCGCCGCCAACCTCGTGGAGACTGGCGCCGAGGTGGCCGAAGCGCTCAGCGAAATGGGCGAAGCGCTCGATGGGCTGACGTTCGAAGCCCGCGACGAGGATCTGTTCACCCATCGCTTTCGCCTTGGCTGCGTGGGCCAGGACATTCGTCAGCGGGCGCATGCCGCCCAGCAGCCCATGGTGCGTGTGGAGCTGGCGCTCGACCGGGTGATCGAGCTGCTAGAGGCGGTGTCTTCCGGCGATCTCAACTGGCCGAACGCGCACGAGGCCGACGATTGGCTCGGTCCGGTCGGACAGCAGCAGTCCCGCGCCGGCGCGGTGGTCGCGCTGCTGCAGGACTATATGAACGCACCTGGCTCAGAAGCCGAAGAGATTCCGCCGGGCTCACTGCACGCCCGTTGGGCGAACCGTTACGGCGACGATGTGGAGCTCGTCAGCGCGCCGATCCAGACCGGAGCGCTGCTGCAGGAAGCCTTGTGGTCGCGCTGCTTTGCTGCAGTGTGCACCTCCGCCACGCTCACGGCGGTGGGCAGCTGGCAGCGGTTTACCGAGCAGGCGGGGTTTCACGAAGCGGTGCGCTGCATTCGCATTCCGAGCCCGTTCGACTACCCGCGCATTGCCGAGCTGCACGTGCCGGACATGCGCAGCGACCCGCGAGACTTCGATGCGCACTCACAAGAGGTGGCAGCGCTCCTGCCGGACCTCCTGGCGCAGGAGCGCAGCGCGCTGGTGCTGTTCACCTCCTGGCGGCAGATGCGGCGCGTGGGGTCGCTGCTGCCGGAGGCGCTGAGCGAGCGGCTTCTGGTGCAGGGCGACGGCTCCAAGCAGGCGTTGCTGGATGCGCATCGCGCGCGCATCGACGCGGGAGAACGCAGCTATCTGATTGGTTTGGCGAGCTTTGCGGAAGGTGTGGATCTGCCGGACGACTACTGCCGGCACGTGATCATCGTCAAAATACCCTTCGCTGTGCCGGACGATCCCATCGACCAGGCCATGGCGGAGTGGGCAGAGCATCGCGGGCGCAACGCCTTCTACGAAATCAGCGTGCCGGATGCAGCCCTCAAGCTGGTGCAGGCCTGCGGCCGATTGATTCGTCACGAGGGCGATCACGGGCGCATCACGATGCTCGATCGTCGTATTGTCACACAGCGCTATGGCGAGCTGCTGCTGCGTTCCCTTCCGCCCTACCGACGGTCTGTGCGGGCTCCTGTTAGCCAACACGTTGCGGAGTAGATGATGCCCATTTCAACACCAACCGAGGCGCAGTTGAAGCTGCTGCATTCGCTGCCGGACGGCGCACCGGTAGGCGCGCTGAACCTGTTCCGGTTCAGGGAAAGTGCGCAGTATCAACCGGGAGATCCGGAGTTCGGTACCCCTGCGGCGTTGGTGTCGGGCCGTGAGGCGTACGCCAGGTACAGCGCCGAAGCGGGACCGCGGGTCGTGCACTTGGGCGGCAAGGTCGTGTTCAGCACCCCGGTTGATCAGACGATGATCGGCCCCGAGAACCCGGCCTGGGACCTGGCGGCAATCATGTTTTTTCCTACCCGCGCAGCGTTCAAGCGCATGCTGATGGACCCGGAGTTTCAGGCGGCTTCACGGCATCGGAAAGCCGCTTTGGCGGATCACTGCATGCTGCACCTCAACGGCGAGCCGTTTGTTGGCTGACAAGAGGGTTTCTGTTCTCAATGCCGAGCGGTAAGCCGACCGTCGGCTAGCGGATCGATCGGTGCGCCTTGCGTGTGCGATTTCCGGGCATTGACTTGATCATTAAAAAGAAGATGATTTCTTCGCCCCACGCAGCGTGCTGTTCTGCGCGTTTCTCACTACCGATCTCTACGTCCTTTGGGCCAAGACGCGATCCAGCCCGGCTGCGTCGTTCTTGCAGCAGCACGGGCGCTTACACGGGGATGACACTATGTCCAATGCTATAGCAATGACTACCTCCAGACGCTTTCGATCCGCAGCTGCAGCGTGCGCTGCCTCTGCCGCTGCGACTTCACGACATCTGACCTTCGTCAGCGTGTTGCTCTTCGGTACCGCGTTGTCCGCACAGTCTGCACATGCTGGCGATGTCGACGACGGGCCCTTTGTTGCGAGCTCTCAAGGATGGGACCTGACCGCGGGTACACCGCAACGCGTGGATAAAGGTGTAATCCAGGGCAGCGTTACCTTCGAAAGATTGTCCGGCGCTGAGACCCGGGGTGGTGGCGCATGCCTGGTTGCCGATCTGCATCGCGGCATGCGTTGCGATAGCGATAGCGACTGCGGGTCGCTGCCGATCCCACCTGGCGGCTGGAACTACTGTGCCGGAGTCAACGGCGGCGCGGATAAGATCTGCTGGACCCGTCCCTCCGACAACTGCACCAGAAGCCCGGTGCGCGATCCAGGCACCTACTACACCCAAGCCGTGTCAGATCGCGTGAACGGCAAAAAGGTGAAGTGGATAACCATCGCCTGCATGGCCGATGAATCGGTGCCCACGGGGTGCGGATCACCAAACCCAGAGCTGTCAGTCACCGCTACCAGCTATCTGCTGGGGGATGATCAATAGCAGGTTCTACCGCCTGTGCGGATACGGGGCCCGGCACCGTATCCGTATTCGAATCCGGTGCCCCTGTCTGGCGATGAATGTAGGGTGCGAGCGCCACCGGCGCTGCTGGTCGCAGCCTACTCGTAGTAAGAAAAGTTCACCTTCGTGCGCATCCCCGTCGTTGGCACGGCAGTGCCGTCCTCGAAGCGCGGAGCGAAACGCCAACTACTGATTGCCTGCAGTGCAGATTCGCCAAACACCACGGAGCCGACACTTTCCAGAACTTGGGGGTCCCGCACGAACCCCTGATCGTCGATGGTGTATTCGATGACCGCGTAACCTTCATGGCCGCCGAAGATAGCTGCTCTGGGAAACTCTGGTCGACGGCGGAACAGGGCTTGCTGCTCCTGGTTGGGATCGAAGGGTTTCATGCTGCCGATTGCCAGACAGTGTTTGGTGGCGCTGTCGGAGTCGCCATACTCCTCGTAGGCCTGTACGAGTTGGGCGTGGCTGCGCATGACCGCATCCTGATCCTGTTCGTCGGCAGCGGCGAGGCTCAAGTGAAACTGTTCGATGGCCTGTTCCCGTCGATCCGTCGCCAACCGGTGTTTGCCAAGCCAGAAGTGGGCGCGGGCCGTCAGCGGGTGGCTTGCGCCAACGGTTTTCTGCGCGAGCTTCAACGCCTGCACGATGTACTTTCCACCACGTTTCGACCGGCCGTACGTGAGCGCCGCTCGTCCGGTTTCCAGAAGCAGTTGCGCATGCAGCTCGGGTTCATAGGGTTTCAGCTTCTCGGCGATCCTCAGCATCTGGCGATGTTTCTGTGCAACGTTTTTCACCAGCTTCGCTTCGACATTGCCGAGTGCGCGCAACGGCTCGATCAGTTCCCGGCTGTTGTGTCCGTAGAGTGCCTCGTAGCGGCCCAGTGCATCTTCGAGTTGCAGGCCGGCCGCGTGAAGCTGGTAACGTTGCCAGAGATGCTCGCCGTAGCGCAGCGACAGCGTGGCAATCTCGGTGTCGCTTAATGACTCCAGGCCCTGCTGCCAGGCGTTGGCGTAAGCCGCGTCTCTGGCTGGATGGCCACCGCTACGTCCTGCTTCCTCTATCTTCGCGAGCAGCTCATCAAGTGAGCTTGGCTGCGCGATGCCCGTCGTCACAACAACAAAGCACAGCGCGCAGACAAGCAAGCGGTTCATTGTTAGACGAGCTACCTTGTTTTGAAGGCCTCCACGCTATCATAGGCCGTGCCGTGTTGCGATATCGGTGGGAATTGCCCAGGCGAGTACACCACCAGGCTCTGTTCCTTGAGCCGATCCGGTAGGGTTCGCACGTACTGTGTCATGTCTTGGAGTGACAGAGCTTCGACAGCCTGTGCAATGCGCTCACGGGAGTCCAGTGTGGTGACACCTTCGATCAGGTCCGCCCAGTATCGACTCGTTCTGTCGCGCAGGTTTTCGTCTTCTTCCCGCAGCCGTACCAGCAACCCTTGCCGGCTGGCTTCGAATTC
>JAUILW010000916.1 GCA_030432795.1 Gammaproteobacteria bacterium | reverse complement strand
AGTCCCACCGCCCCCATCCAGCGCTTGCCCATGACAGGCCCATACCAGATGCCGCCGACGACGAAGCCGCACAACGCTGCGCCGAACACGGCCAGCCAATTGACGTCAAAAAGATCCATGAAAGTTTCCCCTCGACTCGTTCTCCCCATATGCAATGAACGCCCGGACGGAGAGGATGTCAAGTTTGCAACCGCGCCGTTTTGGTTATGCTTGGCGGTGGGACGAACGGAAATTTGACCGAGGGGACTATGCGACTTCCAGGCTTTGCAGCTTCGGCGCTGCTCGTCACAGCGTTGGTTGTGGGTGGCTGCAGCGACGATACGCCGGAGCGACACAACGCTGATCTTGTGCTGATCAACGGCTCGATCTACACCATGACCGGCGAAGGTGCGTGGGCCGAAGCGCTCGCAGTACGGGGTGGCGAGATTGTCGCGGTAGGCGACAACACCACCGTGCAGGCTCAGTGGGGCGGTCCCGTTCGGGATCTGCAAGGCGCCATGGTGCTGCCCGGATTTCATGATGCCCACGTGCACCCGATCGCCGGAGGCATCCAACTCGCCCGGTGCGACCTCACCGGCATGCCCTCACCGGAGGCGATCCAGCAGGCCGTGGGCGCCTGTGCCGAGAAGGCCGAGCCGGACGGCTGGGTGCTGGGCGGCGGTTGGAATCTGGGCCTGTTCCCCGAAGCCAATCCCTCGAAGCGGCTGCTGGACGAAGTGTCTGCCGGCCGCGCCATCTACCTGGTGGGTGCAGACGGCCATTCCGGTTGGGCGAACTCCGAGGCACTGCAACGCGCCGGAATCGAATCGGAAACCCCTAACCCACCCGGTGGCATCGTTGAGCGTGATGCGCAGGGCGTGCCTTCCGGCGTGCTGCGTGAAAGCGCCCAGGAGCTGATGGCGCACGTATTACCGGCAGTGACGGACGACGTGCGTCGAGCTGGTGCCCTGCGCGGCCTTGCGCTTGCCAGCGCCAACGGCATCACCTCGTTGATCGATGCCGCCGCAGGCCCGGAGGAACTTTCCATCTACCAAACGCTGGAAACCGAAAACCTGCTCCCCACGCGTATCGTCGCTTCGTTGAACAGCGCCGCCACACCCCTGGGCGAGGCCGCGCTGGACCTTGCCGATACCGATGCGAGGGCAAGCGATCGTCTGGTGCGCCCCATCGCCGCGAAGATCTTCGTGGACGGCGTGCTGGAGGGTGAAACCGCTGCCCTGCTGGCGCCCTATACAAGCGGCGCGATAGGGCACCTCGTGCAGGAAGCGCCGGCGCTCAACGACCTGGTCGCCCGGCTCGACGCCGACGGTGTTCAGGTACACATGCACGCCATCGGTGATCGCGCCGTGCGCGCAGCGCTGGATGCCGTGGAAGAAGC
>JAUILW010000915.1 GCA_030432795.1 Gammaproteobacteria bacterium | reverse complement strand
CGCTGGATCTCGAACCGCGGCGCGATCGGCTGTGTGAGCTGAACGTGCTGGAGCAGGCAAACAATGTCGCCCGCACGACAATCGTGCGCAACGCCTGGGCCAGGGGGCAGGCGCTATCGGTGCACAGCCTGATTTACCGGCTCACCGATGGACGGTTGCGGCGGCTGGGCAACCCGCTGACCGCGCAGGCCTGAGGCTCTACTCCGCCTCCTCTTCGCCGCTGTTCGCAGTAACCGCCTGCACGGCCGCTACGTGCGCACGCGGCGCGGGATCGTTGCCGTTCCACCACATCACCTGCACCGGCGCATCGTCGTCCTGCCGGGCAACCTGCGCCGGGGATGCGGACACCACCGGCTTGTGAGGCGCAGGCTCCGGCTGCTCTGAGAGCAGCTCCTCCGGAGCGGCTACCGGCGGCTCCGGCAATGCCGGTTGCGCGTCACGATTGAAGAGTGCTTTCACCTGGTCAATCTCGCTCACCCAGGGCTCGACTACCGGTATGTCGAATTCGACCTCGTCCACTCGGCGCACAGCGTCGATGTTCCAGTCTTCGCCGGTATCCTCCGCCACTGTAGGCGTTATCAGCACGATCGTCTCGGTCACCAGCTCCTGGTTTTCCGTACCGGAGAACAGTCTGCGCAACCCCGGAACGCGGTTGAGTACCGGCACTCCTGTACGGCGGAAGCTGTCGGTCTTCTTGATGAGGCCGCCGATGAACACGGTCTCGCCCGTGGGCACCAGCAGGTTGGTCGTCACCTCGGTGGTGGTCTGGCTGGGCACTCCATTCACGTCCACCGTACCGGTGCTCACTTCCGGATGCACCTCCAGCAGCACCTGGCCGCTCTCGTCTATCTGCGTCGTTACATTGAGGATCACGCCGGATTCGAGAAACTCGATGCTCTCGGTGGTCACCTGGTTGATCGTCGTGGTTACCCGATAGCCACGGCGATCACCAATGACAACGCTCGCTTCCTCGTTCTCCAGCGCCACCAGTTTGGGCGTGGACAGCGTGTGAACCCGCCCCTGATCACGTAAAGCATCGAGGGCTACGGTGACGTTGGGCGTAACCAGATCGAAGAAGAAACCGTTCGACACACCGCTCGCCATACCAGCGGTGCCAAAGCTGCCGGAACCACCGTCGCTGTTGAACAGGTTGGCCCAGTCGATGCCGAAGTTCTCGTCATCGTTCAGTGTTACCTCGAGGATCTTTGCCTCGATGAGCACCTGCCTGGGGCGCTTGTCGATGGCTTTGAGAAGCTTGTCAATGCGGTAGAGAAATTCCGGCCGGTCCTCGACTACGAGCAGGCGCCGATTTTCAATGAAATCCACTTTGCCGTAACGGGACAGGTAGTTCTGCACCACCTGGCGCACGGCGTCGCCATC
>JAUILW010000914.1 GCA_030432795.1 Gammaproteobacteria bacterium | reverse complement strand
GAGCTGAACACGCTCTTCAGCGTGCGCACGATGGTCTCGTCTTCCATGGCCAGCACGCTGGCCGCCGCCTGCCCGTCAATGATCTCCTTGGCGAGATTCGGGCCAGACAGCACGCCCGGCGGATGTCCCGGCAGCAGCTCCCGAATGATCTCGCTCATGCGCATGCGCGTGTCGGCTTCGAGCCCTTTCGACAGGCTGATGATCGGCACCCACGGGCGGATGTACCTGGCCACCTCCTCCAGGGTCGCGCGGAACTGCTGCGAGGGAATACCTACCACCAGCAGATCAGCAGTACTCACGGCCTCTTCGAAATCGCTGGTGGCTGTGAGCTTGGGCGACAGGCGCGCGCCCGGCAGATAGCGGCTGTTGCTGTGCGCTTCGTTGATCTCGGTAACCGTGTCGGCGTTACGCGCCCAGAGCAATGCCTGCGTGTTGCGTGCCACCAGCGACGCCACAGTGGTGCCCCAAGAACCGCCGCCCAGTATCGATACCCTCAGATCCATATCCGGCTCTCCTCCCGCGAACTGACTCTCGACTATGCGCAAATGCCCAATTGCTGGCAACATGGTCGGCGAGAAAGACGCACACGTAGTGACGATTGGTGATACCGCCGGCAGCTCTCAACTTCGCGGCACCAATCCGCCTAGACCTGGGCGTACATCGGCTTGTTTTCGAGGGATAGCACGTATCGGTCGAAGGTAAACGCAGGGAACATCGGACGGGCTCAGCGAGACTGCAGGTCATCCGGCGGGTGAGCACAGGCACCAGCATGGTGGGTAGACAGGCGCACGGCGCCGTCTTCCAGCAAGAACCCATTGGTCGCCACGCATACCCCCCCCGGAAGCTGCTCGTAGCAGGTAACGAGGGCAAACCCCGGATACAGGTGCGCAATGGCGTGGTGGAAATCCATGCCAGGCTGGCGCGGGTTTCGCAGAATCTGCTGCCAGCTCGCCATGATCTCTTCGCGGTCAGTCAGTGCGTCCCAACCGGGATGCACACACACCACCGGGTTGCGCCTGGCCCAAAGGGCATCCATCGCTGCCAGATCTTTCTGGGTAAACGCCAGATAGAAGGCCTCATTGGCAAAGAGAACGTCTTGCTCGTCCATGAGCCGCAGTGTGCCACATTTTGCGGGCGGGTTTTGCCGTGGATCAGCGCTCGTACACGCCGATGTCCGGCGCGCTGCCCGCGAAAGCATGCGCGACGCCCTGTCCCGCAGACCAGGTCAGATCCGCATCAACGGTGATCGTGTTGGCAGCATAGTCCACCTCGACAATACGCGCGGTGGCAGTGTCACCTTCGAGTTGGATGCGATCGCCCATCTCGCCGACGATGTCGAAGCCGTCATAAAAGTACAGCGCATCCGCCACATCCAGGACTCT
>JAUILW010000913.1 GCA_030432795.1 Gammaproteobacteria bacterium | reverse complement strand
GTGTGGGGCACCGGGCACGACGGCTACGAGCACACCGTCAATTCGCACATCAACCGCCTGCGCGCGAAGCTGCAGGCGGCCGGCGCAGCCGAGGAATACATCCTCACCGTGTGGGGCGTTGGCTACAAATTCAACGACGCACTCGCGAGCGTCGATGTCGCTTAACGCCCGCTTCGCGCTGGTGCTGGCGCTGCTGCTGGGTGGCCTGGGCATCGCTATCGCCTGGGCGGGACGCTATGCCTCGGAGCTGTATTTTCACGAGGTAAACCAGCGTTTGAACGCCAGCGTTGCCATGTATGTGGTGGAACGCCTCGAGCTGCTGAACAACGGCGAGGTCAATCAGGAGGCGCTGAAAGTTCTGGCGGAGCGCGCCATGACGATCAACCCCAGTGTCGAGGTGTACCTCCTGGACACGCGAGGCCGTGTCATTGCGCATGCGCTGCCAGACACCTCGCTCAACGGCGCACAGGTTGCGTTAGAGCCGGTGCGTCGGTTCTTGACCCGCCAGGACAACGCGCTGGTGCTCGGGGACGATCCTCGTGCGGGCGCGCGCAAAGCATTCAGCGCGTTTCCCATCGAGAGCCCGGCGGGAAGACAGGGGTACCTGTACGTCGTGCTTGGCGGAGCCATGTTCGAAGCCGCGCAGGCGGCGTTCTACGACTCGTTCATCGGCCGCCTGGCGGCGGTCGTGCTGTTCGCAGCGCTTATCGTGGCCGGTGTGTCCGGCTACCTTCTTCTGGGGCGGGTAGGTCGGCCGTTGAAGGCGCTGGCGCAAGCGGTGGGCCAATACACCGCTTCTGATTTCACCGACGTTCGTGGCATCAATGAGGTGCCGGAGCACGTTCGAGAGGTTGCCGTGCTCAAGCGTGAGGTGTGGCTTCTGGCCGACACCATTGCCCGTCAGCTTGCCGAGCTCGACACCAACGACCGCCTGCGTCGGGAGCTGCTGGAGAATCTTTCCCACGATCTGCGTACACCATTGGCGTCATTGCAGGGCTACATCGAGACGCTGCTGCTCAAAGGTGACAGCATCGAGCCTGCGCAGCGACTACGTTTCCTGCAGACGACGCATCGGCACAGTCAGCAACTCACCCGCATGGTCGGGCAGCTCTTCGAACTTGCGAAGCTCGACAGCGGCGCGCACAACGTCGAGTTCGAGTCGTTCTGCCTTGCGGAGCTCCTGCAGGATGTCGCCCAGGACTTCGAGATGGCTGCGCAGGAACGCGGCGTTTCTCTGGCCGTACGGGCGCCGGACGCCGCGGCTGCCGGCCTGGTGCGCGCCGACATCTGCCTCATGCAGCGGGTGTTTGAAAACCTGTTGAGCAATGCGCTGCGCTTTACCCCTTCGGGTGGTCACATCGAGGTTGCGCTGACAATGCGTGA
>JAUILW010000912.1 GCA_030432795.1 Gammaproteobacteria bacterium | reverse complement strand
TACGTTGGTTTGCGGTACCGGTTTGGCAGCTGACTGACGGGGCGCGGTGTCACAGGTACTCGTGCTTGCCGAGCTCTTGCAGCACTGTGGCAAGGACGCGTTCCGGCTGCAGGTTGCGATCTGCGCAGCACTGCCTGCCTTCGGACTTCGACAGGACGACTGCGTCTGTCAGGTAAGCGAGCGTGCGGCAGGCGTTCGCCTGCATGTAGTCGACCATTCCGCCTGGCTGGCGCTGCGCCCACTCGAAGTCCGCTCGAATCGCGGCCAGGTAGTCCCGTTGCGGAATCTCTGGCAGCTCGGAGGTTGGTAGCCTCCCCAGGAGGTCTATACCGCGCGCCCGAGCCACGGTCAGATGCATGGCGAGATCGGCATCTGCCGGCGATTGCGGCAGGATGTGTCCGGCTTCGAACTGGCCGCGCAGCTCTTCACCGAAGTGGAACAGGTGCGGACAGGGGTGTACCCAGTCGGTGAGCGCTTGCTGGGCGATGATGCTGAACTCGATGGGGTGCGGCTGATTGGACAGGTGGAGCAGCCCGGATGCGAGACCCGCCAGGTCATCGTACTTAGGGGTTTCGTCGACGATTACCAGCACGTCCAGATCGCTGCGCGCGGGTTCGAAGCCGGAGCTCGCCGCAGATCCGTGAAGTACGGCGGCCCTTATATCTGTCAGGGTGTTCCTGAGCAGCGTGCAGAGCCGACGAAGCAGCGGCACGGCGCTGGGAGGCAGATCACTTTCGGCGTGGATTCGGTCCGCGGCATCTTCCATGCTGGCGCCGTCTCAGCCGTCGACCACTGCCGCGCCTTTGGGCGGTGTCAGGGATACGCTTGCCTTATTCGCCCCGCGGCTCTCGGCCAGCCACATGTATACCGACGGCAGGATGAACAGCGTAAACAGAGTGCCGATCAGCATGCCGGCGACGAGGATGATGCCGATGCTGTTGCGTGCCTCAGCGCCGGGGCCGCTCACCAGCACCAGCGGGAAGTGGCCCATCACCGTGGCGCCGGTGGTCATCAGCACGGGCCGCAGCCGCGTGGTCGCAGCCTCTCGAATAGCCTCGAGCTTGCTGCGCCCTGCGTCCTGCATCTGGCGCGCGAATTCGACGATGAGAATGGCGTTTTTAGCGATGAGGCCTACCAGCGTGATGAACCCCACCTGCGAGTAGATATTGATGCTGGTCCAGCCGAAGTAGGTGAACAGTAATGCCCCGGAGATGGCCAGCGGCGCTGATCCGAGCAGCACCACGAGCGGGTCGCGGAAGCTGTTGAACTGCACCGAGAGGGCCAGGAAGACGAATGCCATGGAGACACCAAGCACGCCGATCAGGGTGTTGCCTTCCTGGCGAAGCTGTCGCGACTCACCGGCGTAATCGATGGTGTAGCCAGC
>JAUILW010000911.1 GCA_030432795.1 Gammaproteobacteria bacterium | reverse complement strand
ACGTCGACGTTGATGTGCGGCACGCAGAAGTCTACCCGCTGCGGAATCTCCGGAATGTGCTTGCCGATCTCGTGGTACATCTTGCGCACGAAGCCACTGCCGTCGAGCCCCTGAAAGTCCACCGAACGTGCCGCGACGAACTGCAGCACCGTTCGCCCAGCGGCCTTCAGCCGCGGCCAGTGCCTGGAGATATCGAAACCGGTGATGCCATAGGGATTGTCGGTGAGGGTGAAGTGCTCGTCGGGAAAGCCGGGCAGCTCTCCATCGAAATGTATGTCAATGGCGCTGAAGGGGTTCGAGCGCAAGTGATGCAGGCGCGCGATCTGCGGCACCCGTTCGTAAAGCTCAGAGGTCGCGAGCTTGCGCAGCACCTCCTGCGGGATGCACACGATGATGGGCAGGCTGCTGAACGACTCGGTGCCGGAAGGCCCTTCGATCGTCGCCTGGGTATTGCCCTTTTCGTTGACGCGCAAGCCGATGAGCCTGTGGTTGTAGTGCAGCTCGAACCCACCATCGCCATCTGCTGCAGCCCAGCGTTCGATGCTGCGCAGCAGTGGCTGGATGAGAATCTCGTCGAGGCTGCCCCGCAGCGCGTCCCAGTTCTGATCCGCAAACACCGGCAGCCATTGATCGAATACGTTGCGCACAGCGTAAGAGCTGATATCGGCGTCACCGATGGTCAGCGCGTTGAGGATGAAGTCGTTGAGGCTCAACGGCCGTTGCGGGTTGAAATAGTCTCGAGATTGCAGGAACGCCTGAAGCGTCAGGTCCTGCACTGCTGCGTCGGGTTGCAGCAACAGGTCGCAGATGCTCTGCAGTTGCGTCAGAGACGCGGACTTCTCGCGCCGAAAGGGCTGTCGGACGCCGCCTTCAGCAGCTGGCAGATCGAGATAGTGATCACCCTCATAGACCTGCACAGCGGACAGGCCAATGTCCTGCCATAGCGCCCGCATGTTTGTGTACCACTTTGGAAACACGTGGTAGCCGTGGTCGCTTTCCACGCCTTCGGGCAGGTGTCGGGAGTCGGGCTCGCCATGCTTGTCGAACAGCTGCGGATCAGCATCGCTTCCAGCCTTGCCGCCCAGCCGGCAGCTGGCCTCGAACAGGTCTACGTGATAGCCCCGTTTGACGAGTTCCAACGACACCACCATGCCGGCCAGGCCGCCGCCAACCACCACCGCACGCTTATCCTTCGCCATCCCGTACCATTCCGCCTGCACTGCGCCAGCGTGTGATTGTCTTGCAGCGGTGGCGATGGCGGGCCCCCAACTTACCTGCGCGAACCTACGGATAACTACGGGAAGTGAACTATCTCATTGTAAATAAAGACTTTTTAAAGCTGTCGGACAAACAGACCCGTACTTCGCCTTCGCGGCAGGGAGTGCCATT
>JAUILW010000152.1 GCA_030432795.1 Gammaproteobacteria bacterium | reverse complement strand
CGCAGCGCTGCTCCCTTTTGGCGCGTTGGGCAGCCTGGCGGAGAATCACTGGCACTGGCTTTTCGTCGTGCTGGCTACCCCTGTGAGCGTACTCTCCGCCTACCGCGCGCATCAGGCAGGCGCCCCGCAAAGTTTTTCGGTTGCGGTCGGTGTAGGTCTCGGACTGCTACTGTGCGGCGTGCTGGTGCACGACCACAAGCTGCAGGTGGCGCTGACTCTGGCGGGCGCACTCACCCTCGCAGCGGCGCACCTGTATAACCTGCGCCGCCTTAGTGGGCTTCGTCCCAGTTAGACCCCACGCCACGGTCTACCACCAGCGGCACCGCAAGCTCGGCGGCCCCTTCCATGATGCGTGCCACTTCCGCATCCAGCGCGTCAACGTCCGCCTGAGCCACTTCGAAGACCAGCTCATCGTGCACCTGCATGATCATCGTGGCGTCGAGGTCGGCGTCTTTCAGAAAGGCATGCACGCTGATCATCGCACGCTTGATGATGTCCGCCGCCGTACCCTGCATCGGCGCATTGATGGCAGTGCGTTCCGCACCTTGCCGGCGCGGCACGTTCTTCGAGTTGATCTCCGGCAGATACAGCCTGCGGCCAAACACCGTCTCCACATAACCGCGTTCGTGCGCAAGCGCACGCGTCTCGTCCATATACTGCCGCACGCCCGGGTAGCGCTCGAAGTACCGGTCGATGTACTCACCTGCCAGCGTGCGCGATATGCCGAGCTGGTTGCCGAGACCGAACGCGCTCATGCCGTAGATCAATCCGAAGTTGATGGCCTTGGCGCTGCGCCGCTGGTCGTCGCTGACATCGGTCGGTGATACGTCGAACACTTCCGCCGCCGTTGCCCGGTGAATATCCAGACCCTGCTCAAAGGCACGCTTCAGCGCCGCATCCCCAGACAGGTGCGCCATGATGCGCAGCTCGATCTGCGAATAGTCCGCGGCGAGAATCTTCATCCCCTGTGGGGCAACGAATGCCTGGCGGATACGCCGCCCTTCCGCCGTACGGATGGGGATGTTCTGCAGGTTGGGGTCGGACGAGGACAACCTGCCGGTCGCTGCCACCGCCTGATGGTAGGAGGTGTGGATGCGGCCGCTTTTCTGGTTGATCTGCAAGGGCAGCTTGTCGGTGTACGTGGATTTGAGCTTGGCGAGACTGCGGTATTCGATGATCACCTTGGGCAGCTCATAGTCGCGAGCGAGATCCACGAGCACGGGTTCAGCGGTGCTCGGCTTGCCGCCCGGGGTCTTCTTCAGCACCGGCAGGCCCAGCTTGTCATAGAGCACCTCCTGGAGCTGCTTGGTGCTGTCGAGGTTGAACTCCTCACCCGCAATCGCCCAGGTTTCTTCCTTGAGCTCGGAGAGCCGCGCATCGATCTCCTTGCTCTGATCGGCCAGCAGGCCACCGTCCACGAGTGCCCCGTGCAGCTCCATGGACGACAGCACGGGGATGAGCGGCATATCGATGTTGCGAAAAACGTCGGACAGCTTGTCATCCGCCTCGAGCTGCGGCCATAACCGTTGATGCAGGCGCAGCGTAATGTCCGCATCTTCGCTGGCGTAGTCCGTGGCGGTGTCCACATCCACCTGGTTGAAGGTGAGCTGCTTGGCGCCTTTGCCAGCGATGTCCTCGTAGTGCACGGTGGCCAGCCCAAGGTACTTCGTGGCGAGGTCATCCATGTTGTGCCGTGTGGCCACCGAGTTGAGCACGTAGCTTTCAAGCATCGTGTCAAACGCCACGCCGCGCAGGGTTACACCGTGCCGGGCCAGCACACTCATGTCGTACTTCAGGTTCTGCCCGACCTTGCGAATGTTCGGGTCTTCGAGCACTGGCCGGAGTTGATCCAGCGCCTCATCCAGCGTGAGTTGCGGCGGCGCGCCGAGACAGTCATGGCCCACCGGGACGTAGGCTGCCTCTCCGGGCTGCACGGAAAACGAAAAGCCCACCAGACGCGCATCCATGTAGGCGAGCGACGTGGTCTCGGTGTCGAAGGCAAACACGTCCGCCGTGGTCAATCGCGCCACCCAATCCGCGAGCGTCGATGCATCCGTAATGCAGGTGTAGTCTCGCTCCTCGCTCAACGCCGGCCGCTCACCTGCACCGATCTCTTCCAGCCAGCTGCGAAATTCGAGCCGCTCGAAGTGCTCCCGCAGGACATCCTCATCCGGCTCGGTGGGCACGAGGTCGTGCACGCCGAGATCCATCGGCACGTCGCATTTGATGGTCGTCAGCTCACGGGACAGCGGCAGAAAGTGCAGGCTTTCGCGCAGGTTTTCGCCCACCTTCCCTTTAATCTCGTCGGCCCGCGCCATCACCTCATCGAGAGAGCCGTAGGCGTTGAGCCATTTGGCGGCGGTCTTCGGGCCGACCTTCGGCACGCCGGGTATGTTGTCGACCGAGTCACCCATGAGCGCCAGGTAGTCGATGATCAACTCCGGCGGTACACCGTGTTTGGCGATCACCCCCTGACGATCCAGAGCGACTTCCTTCATGGTGTCCACCAGTGTCACGTGGTCGCTGACCAGCTGCGCCATGTCCTTGTCGCTGGTGGAAATCACCACGTGGCGTTTGTCCCTGGTGGCCTGCGCCGCCAGCGTGCCAATCACATCATCCGCCTCCACGTCAGGCACCAGCAGCAAAGGCAGGCCCATGGCGCGAATGATGTCGTGGATCGGCGCGATCTGCTCACGCAGATCCTCCGGCATGGCTTCGCGGTTGGCTTTGTACTCCGGGTACAGGGCATCCCTGAACGTCTTACCGGGGGCATCGAACACTACCGCAATCGGGCTGCCCTCGTAGTCCTTGGCGAGCTTGCGCAGCATGCCGATCACGCCGCGGATGGCACCGGTCGGAAAGCCCGTGGCGGTGGAAAGGTCCGGCAACGCGAAGTAGGCACGGAACAGGTATGAGGAGCCATCGACGAGTAGCAGCGGCTCATCGCCGGCGGAATTTTTTGCAGTTTTCTCAGCCATACGGCAGGCTCAGCGGGTGTTCGGACCAATGTACTACAGCCGATGAACGTCAAGCGACTCAAACAGGCAGAGGCGGCCTTCCTCCGCCAGTACCCCGGCGGCTTCGCCGATCCGGAGATGGAAAAGATCGCCAAAAAGCATCGCGTGGGAAAGATCGCCGAGCAGGCCCAGGAGCTGCTCGCGCCGAAGGTGTTCAAACAACAAGCCACCGCACTCGACAACATCGTGCGTATCGTTACCCGGTCTTCCATGGTGTCGCTGTTCGAAAAGCCCAAGTTTCGCGACTACGTCAACGGCGCCAGCCGTGAGGATCGCGCAGAGCTCAGCGAAGGGTTTCGCAAACTGCTGCACGGCAACCAGGAAAAAGGCTTTAACGAGGTGCTCGATGTGCTTGCCGAGGGCAAGCTCGCCAAGTGGAGCCTCATGACCATCTGCCTGTTCTATCTTCGGCCCGAGGTGGAAGTGTTCATCAAGCCCACCACGACGAAGAACGCCATCGCGTTTTTCGACCTGGAAGGGCTCGAATACAAACCGCGTCCTTCCTGGTCGTTCTACGCCCGCTACCGCGATGTCATCACCGATATGAAAGCGGCGGTGGACCCGAGCCTTGCGCCCAACAACGCCGCTTTCACCGGATTTCTGATGATGTCTATGGGTGAGCGAGGGACGTAAGCTCAACGCGGCCCGCGTGCATGAAGCAGGCCTGATCGAACAGGCCGATGTCGAACGGATTCGGCTGGCGAACATCATTCAGCGTCGGCAGCGCCTGTGCCGACAACTCATAGCCCTGATGCACCTGCGATATCAGCACCACGTTGATCTGTCGTGCCGCAGCAAATTGCTTAAGTGCCACTATCTGCTCCTCGACCGGCGGTTTGCGCCTGTCCAGATCCAGAACCTGCAGGTAGTCGACGACCACCAGCGATCGCGTGGGTGCGCCCTGCAGTGCATCGATCACATAGGGTGCCGAGATGTCATCGGAGTTGTCGAAGTACAGCGATTGCGCAACCGGCTCCTTGCCCAGCTCCCGCAGCACCCGTGCGACATCCGCAGGGTTGTATTCGAGCGTGAAGAAATACGCCGCCCGTCGTTCGGCCATCGCCTCTCCCAACAGGTCGAGGGCGAGCATCGTCTTACCCTGCCCCGGGCGGGCCGCGAGGAGGAGCATCTCGCCGGCTTGCAACGCAGCCAGAATGCGCGGGGCAGGCTTCGCCGGATGTCGACGCACCAGCAGACTCCATCGGCTGTAGCCTTCCTCACGCGCGAGCGTATCCAGGGCCTGATGCAGCGGGATACCGTTGCTGCGGGCGAGCTGTCGCGCACGCTGCCGCAATACAAAGATGGGAGCAGATAGTTGTAGCTTCATGAAAACCTCCTATCGCGGGCGATCGGCGCAAGCCCTCCTTGTGCGTCCGGCCCGGACAGTGGTTGTCGAATACCGATCACCCTGCATGGAGATGCTGTCCCTAAGGCGGAGGGAGGAGGCCGGGGTGATGGTTCATGTGCGGCCCGGTCCGTAGTATCCACAACCCCCGTCAACCGCGCCACCCGTTGACAGGCTCCCGGCATCCGGGAACCATGGCCGGCAAATCGAGGAGCACCAGTCATGGGCAAGAAAACCAAGGCGCTGTGGTACTACCACCGCAAAGGCTGAACCAGCTGCACCCGGGCATCCAAGTTTTTGGAAGCGAGCAATATCGAAGTGGTTGAAACCGTACCGGCAAGCCGCAAGCTGCAATTGGAAGATGCAGCCGGGCTGCTGCAGGACGCGGGCAAACTGATCGTCATGAAGGGTAAGAACGTCAGCGAGTACGACAAGCCCGCAGGCAACGAGGAGGCGGCCAACGCCATGCTCGGGCCAACCGGCAACCTGCGCGCCCCCACCATAGATACGGGGGGCACGCTGCTGGTTGGTTTCAACGAGTCGGTGTACTCCGATATCTTCGGCAACTGAGGCACCCATGCAGGACCTGAACGGCAAGAACGCATTCATCACCGGAGGTGGCAGTGGCATTGGCTTAGCCATGGCTCGCGCCCTGCTCGCCGAAGGCATGAATGTCGTGATCGCCGACGTCGACGCTGACGCGCTCACCAAGGCACAGGCAGCTCTTGCAAGCAGCAGTAACGCCCAGGTGCTGGCGGTGCAGCTCGACGTCACCAATCGCGCGCAGTTTGCGGAGGTTGCAGACGCAGTTGCTGAAACACTGGGCCCGGTGCACGTGCTGTGCAACAACGCAGGTGTTTACCGCGGCGGTACCCTGGACGCCGTGACCTATGAAGACTGGGACTGGGTGATGGGCGTGAACGTGGGTGGTGTGGTGAACGGCATCCAGACCATGCTGCCGCGCATGAGGGCCGAAGGCACCGGTCATATCGTCAATACCGCCTCCATGGCTGGTGTGGTTCCATCCGCAGGTCTCGGCGTATACAACACCAGCAAGTTCGCCGTGGTAGGTCTCTCCGAAGCGCTGCGCATGGATCTCGAGCCCCATGGCATCGGTGTTTCGGTGCTGTGTCCGGGCATGGTGCGCACGCGCATTCTGGAAAGCGAGCGCACACGTCCGGAGCAGTTCGATCCGGCGGATGCTGCTGCACAGCAGGCAGCCGCGGCCCACAGCGAGATCATGCACCTGGCCATGGGTGCAGGCATCGAAGCGGATGAGGTGGCCGAGCTCGTCGTGCAAGGCATAAAGGAAAACCGTCTCTATCTTTTTCCGCACCCGGAGCTCAAAGCTTCCGCCGCAGGTCGAATGGAGGCACTGATGGGCGCCTTCGGAGAGCCGAACCCGGAGCGTCTGGCAGCGCAGGAAGCATTCATGGCCGCCTTGCTCGAGACGCCGCAGTGATACGGCGCTTGCTGGCCCTTGCAGCTTTGTTCGTCTTCTGTGGATCGGCGATCACCGCCGAACGCAGCCTTGATGGACCAGACGTCACCATTATCGCAGGCGAGCAGCGCACCGTTTACGAGTACTGGCAGAACGGCCAACTGCGCATGGTGAAAGTCGTTCCAAAGATCGGTAAGCCCTACTACCTCACGCCCCGCGACGGCACCCGGGGCTTCGGCGACCTGGAGCGCGCAGACATGCTGCTCCCCACCTGGGTACTGGTAGAGTTTTGAACGCGCTCACGCAAATCGAAGCGGATACCCTGACGCTGGCGCTCGATCGCTACGATGTCGGTACGCTGCGCCGCTACTGGCCCGCAGCAAACGGTATCGAAAACTCCAACTACTTCGTGAGTACATCCAAGGGCGAGTACGTGCTGACGGTGCTCGAACAACCGCCTGCAGCCGGCAAGGCCTACTTCGCACTGCTGGATGCGCTGCAGGCTTACGGCCTTCCCGTGCCGTGCCCTCTGGCAACGTCAGACAGCCACCGATTTACGACGGTCGGCGGCAAGCAGGCGCTGCTGCAACACCGCCTGCCCGGCAGCCACATTCACAATCCAACACACACGCACCTGGAAGCCGTGGGGCGGACCCTTGCGCGTATCCACCTCGCAGCCCGAGATGTGGCAGGTGAGCTACCGAACTACCCGCGCAACCTGGATTGGCTCCAAGCGGCCACCGGGCGGGTAACACCCCATCTTGCCTTTTCCAGAGCGAGCCTCCTGGAAGAGACCCTGGAGGCGCTGACGAGCCTTCTGAGCAGGCAGGACATTGCGAGCCTTCCTGGCGGTGCGATCCACGGTGATCTCTTTCGCGACAACGTTCTGTTTGCAAATGGCACGCTCTGTGGCGTGCTGGACTTTCATCACGCTGCCCGTGGCATCTGGCTGTATGACATATGTGTGGTGGCCAATGACTGGTGCTGCGACACGCAAGGCCTCCTGGACCAGGAGCGCACGCTGGCACTGCTACGCGGTTACGCGACCGTGCGGCCCCTCACGCGCCCGGAGCTGTGGTTTTTCCCGTTGTTTGCGCTCTACGCCGCGACGGCGTTCTGGCTATCGCGCCTCCAGGGTGCGATACGTGCTCGTCAGGGGCAGCCCGTACGGCAGAAAAATCCCGACGAGTTTCAACGCATCGTCGCCCAGCACCAGGCACATCCGTTCTACATCGACGAGCGACTGCTCGGCGACTGCTGAAGGTTTGCCCGCGCTTCAGGCCTCGAGCAGGTAGATCGCAAACCAGCTCCGTTCGTCCTGCCACACCTCGACGCACGAAAACCCCGCCTGTTGGGCTAACGCAATAAACGCCTCAGGGGCGTATTTGTAGGAGTGCTCGGTGTGGATGCGCTCGCCCGCGCCGATGTGTATCACTTCACCGCCGATACGCACCTGCTGTTCGCTGTTCGCAACGAGATACATTTCGATGCGACTGGCTTCGACGTTATACACCGCATGATGCGCATAGGCGTCGACATCGAAGTCTGCCCCCAACCGCTCGTTCAGGTGCACGAGCATGTTACGGTTGAATTCGGCGGTCACACCCGCCGCATCGTCATAGGCAGGCTCGAGCA
>JAUILW010000910.1 GCA_030432795.1 Gammaproteobacteria bacterium | reverse complement strand
GCCAGGTGCGCATGACGCCGGATGATCGCTGGGCCTGGCTGGCAAGCGAGGTGAAACCGGAGCACTGGATCGTTCCCGCCAGCCAGGCGCTGGTGGACGAGATCGGCGAACTGGCCCTCTTCATCGAGGCCAACCCGGTGGGCAACCTGCAGCGACGCATCGACGAGGTCAACCCGGTGCACGGCATCGAGGCCATGCGCCAGCTGAAGGAACGGCTCGACAACGGCGTTGGCTTCGCCGTGCTCGATCGCCTGCCCATGGACGACGTGGCCATCGAGACGATGGTGGAGATCTACTGGCTGCTGGGACAGGTCATCGGCCGGCCGGTGGCGCAGAAGTGGAATGGCCAGATGATCTACGACGTGCGCGATACCGGCCAGGCCTATTCCTACGGCGTGCGCGGCTCGCACACCTCGGTGGAGCTGGTTTTCCACACCGACAATGCCTTCGCCCGCATGGTGCCGGACTACGTCGGCCTGCTGTGTCGCTACCCGGCGGTGAGCGGCGGCGTCAGCCGCTTCTGCAGCCTGTACACGGTGCACGACCGCATGGCCGCGCGCTACCCCGAGTCGCTGCAACGCCTGTACCAGCCGATGTACTTCGACCGCCAGAAGGAGCATGCCGAGGGTGCGCACAAGGTCTGCCTGGCGCCGTACTTCAGCTGGCGTGGCAACCGACTGTTCGCGCGTGCCAACTCCTCGCTGGTACGCAAGGGCTACGAGGTCGCCGGCGAACCCATGGATGCCGCCCTGGCCGGCGCCCTCGATGCCATCGACGAGGTCTGTGCGAGCGAGGAAATCTGGTTCGAGGGACCGCTCCAGCGCGGCCACGTGCAGTACCTGAACAACCACGAGGTCGGTCACTACCGGAGCGAGTTCGTCGACCACGACGACCCCGAACGCAAGCGCCACCTGTTTCGCCTGTGGCACCGCGACAGCGGCGCCATCTGCTACGACGGCGGTTACCCGGCGACGCTGTCCGCGGTTCGCGACTGAATCATCGCCGGCAGCTTCAGGCGCAGGATCTTGCCCGACGGACCCTTGGGCAACTCGTCGAAGAAGTAGATCACCTTCGGCGCCTTGTACTTGCCCACCGCGTCCTCGCAGAAACGCATCAGTTCCTCGGCGGTGCACGAATAGCCTTCGCGCACCGCCACGCAGGCCACCACCTCCTGGCCGTACATCTCGTCGTCCACGCCCACCGCCGCCGCCTCGAGGATGGACTCGTGCTTGTACAGCACGTCGTCGATCTCGCGCGGGGCGATGTTCTCGCCGCCGCGGATGATCAGCTCCTTCAGCCGCCCGGAGACGAACAGGTAGCCCTCCTCGTCGCGGTAGCCCAGATCGCCGGTGCGGAACCAGCCGTCGCGGAAGGCGGCCTCGGTGGCCTCCTC
>JAUILW010000909.1 GCA_030432795.1 Gammaproteobacteria bacterium | reverse complement strand
AGGGTCTCCGGAAGCTGAATTGCTTCGGACATCGTCAGCGCACCAACTCGAGCCAGTGCACCACCGGCACGGATGCGGCCGCCGCCAGATGGGTCTGGCAGCCGATGTTGGCGGTGGCGATCATCTCCGGGGCGTGCTCCTCGAGGCATGCCAGTTTGCGTTCGCGCAGCGTTTCCGCCAGGTCCGGCTGCAGGAGAGCATAGGTTCCCGCTGAGCCGCAGCACAGGTGGCTGTCCCGCACCGGCACCAGTTCAAAGCCCGCGCGGGTGAGCAGGGCTTCCACCACGCCAACCTGCCGTTGGCCATGCTGCAGCGTGCACGGTGGCGACCAGCCAATGCGCCTGGCCGGCACCGCCCGCTCCAGCGGGGGCTCCAAGGTGCTCAGATACTCCGCCGCATCGTGGCACAAATCGGCGAATTGGGCCGCCAGCGGATCGTCTGGCAGCAGCCGGCCGTAATCTTTCACCGTGACACCGCAACCGCTGGCGCTGGACAGTACGGCGTCTACGCCACCCAGCAGCGGCGCTGCGCGCTGCACATTGTGTCGTGCCATGGCAGTTGCCGCGTCCTCGTCACCGAGGTGCAGCGGCAGCGCGCCACAGCATCCCTCCCCGTCCAGCGTCAGCGGCGCAATTCCGCGCCGGTGCAGAATATCCGCCAGCCGCGCCGCCACCTGTGGCGTGGCGACGCTCTGCACGCAGCCGGTCAGCAGAATCGCTTTGCGATCGTGTGCGCTTGCCGGCCACGGGGCCTGCTCACCCAGAGGCGGTAGCTTCGCAGCCAATCGGCCAGGTAGTAGCGGCCGAAACATATGGCCCACCCGCACGAGCCGACGAAACCAGCGCCGATTCGGCACCACCCACTTCAAGGCAGCAATCAGCGCCCGGCGCCACCAGGCCCGATCGTCACCTGCGTGATTTCGAGCGATCTCCAGGAGCTCGCCGTAGCGCACGCCGCTGGGGCACGTGGTTTCGCAGGCCCGGCACGTAAGACAACGGTCCAGATGCTGGTTTACGCGCGCATCCTGCGCATTGCCCTCGAGAAGGTCTTTGATCAGGTAGATACGGCCTCGCGGCCCGTCCAGCTCATCGCCAAGCACCTGGTAGGTTGGACAAGTGGCGTTGCAGAACCCGCAATGCACACAGGCGCGGAGGATGTCGTCTGCACGACGCCCTGCACGCGTCGCCAACAGCGCTTCAGGCAGCCGGGTCTGCATGCAGCGCTCCCACGTTGAACAGGTTCTGCGGATCGAAGGCCGCCTTTATGCGACGGGCAAGGGCCAGCGTGTGCGCCGGTTGCGGCGGCGTGCTGCCAAAGCGCACAGCGCCGGTGGATGCAGGTGCCGCGCTCCAACGCAGCGCGCCGGCCCAATCGATCAGCGACTCGCCTCCCGC
>JAUILW010000151.1 GCA_030432795.1 Gammaproteobacteria bacterium | reverse complement strand
GCTGCAGATGTGGTGATCGTTGAAGCTGCGGGTGCTTCTGCGCTGGAGGCGCTGGGCTACGATGAATGGCCCTGCGGCGCGAAGGTCAGCATCACACCGTTCGGCCGCACGGGTCCACGCCGGGACTGGCGCGCCACTCCGGCGACGCTCCTTGCCATGGGCGGGCAGACGACGTTGTCAGGAGATGCGGACCGTGCACCGCTGACCATTCCCGGCCACTATCTGGAGTTCCAGGCGGGCACGCTTGCTTATCTTGCGGTTAATGCCGCCTTGTTAGAGGCGCAGACCCTTGAATGCGCGGCGCGTGATTCAGACGTGAGCCTTCTGGAAGTGTCCATGTCCCTCACCCAGTTTTCTTTCATCCGCTGGCAGTGTCTCGGGGATGAACGCACCCGTCACGGTAACGCCTACCATTACCTCGTGCCCATGAACACCTACGCCTGCGCCGATGGCGCGGTGTACGTGAACGTGGTACCGGCCTTCTGGGATGCCTTTACGCTGTTCATCGACCGGCCGGAACTGCTGGTGGACGACCGTTTCAGCACGAACGCCCTGCGTGTACAGCACGCTGAGGAGCTGAACGCGTTGACTGCGGAGGTTCTGGCGCCGTTGACCCGCGCGCAAATCATTGCCCGCGCCGAGGCGGCACGGCTGCCGGTGGGGGCGGTGATGTCCATCGCCGAGGTGCTGCATGATCCGCACCTGGACGCCCGGGGCTTCTGGGAAACCGCAACACATCCCTCGGGGGCATCGGTGCGTGTGCCGAGCGTGCCGTTTGCTGCGGCGACTGCTGGTGAGTGGCAGGTCCTGCCTGTCGAGGAGCGGGCAGCGTGGTAGTCGGGCCGCTGTCCGGAGTGCGCGTGCTCGACCTCACGCACGTGTGGGCGGGCCCGCTGGGCGCACGCTTTCTCGCCGACCTCGGCGCGGAGGTGGTGTGCATCGAAGCGCCGTTCGGTCGCGGTCCTCGTGAATTTCCCGAGGAGCCCATGGGCGGTTGGATGGGACGCGATCCGGCGGGTGAGCCCTGGAACCGCAACGCGCTGTTCGTGAAGCTGCACCGCAACCGGCGTAGCGTCTGCGTGGACCTCAAGCAGCCGCAGGGCAGGGCGCTGCTGCTGCGCCTGGTCGCTGAGGCGGACGTGCTGATGGAGAACTTCAGCGCCGGTACCCTGGATGATCTCGGCCTCGGTTACGACGTGCTGCGCGATGCCAATCCTGCGCTCATTTACCTTGCGCTTCCCGGATTCGGTGACACCGGCCCCTACAGCCGTTGGCTTGCGTTCGGGCCGACGGTGGAAGCCATGAGCGGCCTGACCCAGCTCATGGGCTACGAAGACGGTGAGGTGCGTAATTCCTCCACGGCGCTGAACGATCCGATGACCGGCACCCACGCCGCCGCGGCGGTGGCCGAAGCGCTACGGCGCCGGCAGCGTTCCGGCCATGGTGAACGCGTGGAGTTGACCCTGCATGGCAGTGGTGTGGCGTTCAGCGGCCCCTGGCTTGCCGCGCATCAGCTTGGAGAGCCGCTAACACCGCGCGGGAATGGTCATCCTGAGCTGTCGCCGCACGGCATCTTCCCGTGTGCGGGAGACGACGCCTGGATCGCCATCGCCTGCGAAGACGATACCGCCTGGCAACGCCTGGCCATGCTCGTTGGTGCTGATGCGCGGCTCAACCTTGCCCAGCGTCAGGCGGCGACGCGCGACCTCGAGCAGCAGATAAGCGCCTGGACCCTTCAGCGTGACAAACATGCGGCCTGTGCGGCGCTACAGGCGGCGGGCGTCGCCGCTGGGCCGGTCAACGCAGCCGCTGACATGCTTGCCGACGCGCAGGCCGTGGCTCGAGGCTATTTCGACTTTGCCGAGCCGACCGGCGAGCGGATGCCGGGTAACCCCATCACCATGAGCGGCCTCGACTGCGCGCACTGGCGGCCGTGCCCGAAGCTTGGGCAGGACAATGCGGCGGTGCTGTTGGACTGGCTGGGGATGAGCAGCGAAGATGTCGGGAATCTCGCGGGTAACGGCATTCTGCACGATGCGCCGCCCGCGTAATCCTGAAACAGAATCTCGGAGGTGACGTGCAACTGAGTTGTTTTGGCGCAGCACTTGCGCTGGTCTGGGCTTCCCTGGCACAGGCGAACTGGATCGAACGCAGCGACGCGCATGCGCTGGAAGTGCTGCGCCTGCAGGCGCAATTCAGTCCGGAGTCGGCAGCGGGATCTGGTCTTGCCGAATACGACGCCGGGGTGCTGGACCTCGGTCCGAATCTCTATGAGCGGCAGCGCGCCGCTGCACTCGGCATGCTGGAGCAGCTGCAGAAGGCTGCCGGGGAAGAGGAGCACCCGCGTGTGTTGCAGGATCTGCAGATCCTCCAGGACGCTGTACGGGAGAACCTGGAGTCCCAGGCGGTTCAACGTCAGCACATGCTGCCGTACATCGATGTGCATCTGCTGTTGTTTCAGAGCTTTCGCGCGCTGCTCGATGCGCGCAACGACGCTGCCCGCTACCCGGCAGCGCTCACTCGGCTGAAGCGCTACGTAGGTTTGGAAGAGGGCTACACACCGCTGGTAGATCTCGCACGCGCGCGCACTGAGGAGCGCCTCGATGTGCCGGGCCTCATCGGCCCGTACGAAGGGCAGCTGGCGCGAGACTTCGACGCAGCGCCCCGCTACCTGGCGGGGGTGCGCGCCATGTTCGCGGCGGCTGGGCTCGAAGGCTGGCAGGACGACTTCGCAGTGCTCGAAGCGCAACTCAAGGGCTACACGTCGTGGCTGAAGGCGCGCATCCAGCCGCGTGCGCGCAAGGAAAGCACGCTGCCGCCGGCAGTGTACGCCGACAATCTGAAGAACTTCGGCGTGCACGCCACACCAGAGGATCTGATTGGCCAGGCGCAATCCGGCTATCAGTTCATCCGCAGCGAGATGAAGGCTCTGGCGCGGCAGATTGCCAAAGCCCGAGGCTGGCCGGACGCGTCGCTGCTCGGCGTCATTCGCAAGCTCAAAGCCGAGCAGATACCGCAGGACAAGGTGCTGGAAGTGTACCAGTCGCGGCTGGAGGACATCGAAGCCATCATCCGGCGGGAAGGCATCGTCACGTTGCCCAAACGCGCCGCCGCCATCCGACTCGCCACCGAAGCGGAAGCCGCTGCGGTGCCGGCGTCGTTCATGAACCCGCCCCAGCTCATCAACAACACGGGTCAGTATGGTGAGTTCGTGCTGGTGCAGAGCAATCCCTCGTTGGGTGCCGAGGCGCAGATGGACGACTGGAGCCACGACGCCATCACCTGGGCGCTCACGGTGCACGAAGCGCGGCCGGGTCACGAGATGCAGTTCGCCAGTTTGGTAGAGAACGGCACTTCCCTGGCGCGGGCGCTGTTTGCGTTCAACAGCGCCAATGTCGAAGGGTGGGGGCTTTACGCGGAAGCCATCATGCACGAGCACCTGCCGCTGGAGGGACAGCTGTTCAGCCTGTACACCCGGCTTCTGCGCGCCGCGCGCATGTTCCTCGATCCGCTGGTGAACACCGGCGCGATCAGCCGCGACGATGCCGAGCGGTTCTTGGTGGAGCAGTGCGCCATGTCGCGCGCCATGGCTGCATCGGAAGCGGACCGTTACGCCTTTCGCATGCCGGGGCAGGCCACCGCCTATTACTACGGCTATCTCAACCTCATGCGCCTGCGCACGGAGGTGGAGTTGGCCCTGGGTGATGCCTTCGATCAGAAAGCGTTTCACGATTTCGTGATCAGCCAGGGACTGTTGCCGCCTGACCTTCTGCGTAGCGCGGTGCTGGAGGCCTTTCAGAGGTAGGCGACGAACCCTTCTTCTGAGAGCCCCAGCAGTTTTCTGGCGCTGGGGCTCAGCGCCGCCAGGGCTTCTGCGTTGTGCGTCTGTACGGGGTTTTCCAGCGGTCGCAGCCACGCCGGGATGTAGCCGAAATAGAGTCCCATGCGGGTGTCGTCGGTGATGTTGGCGCCGCCGCTATGCAGGATCTGCCCCGAGTACACCAGCGCGCTGCCAGCCGGCATCTGCGCATAGGTGAATTCAGATGGTTCGGGTTGCCGGTCGGCGTTCCAGCGATGGCTGCCGGGCACGACCACCGTTGCGCCATTGTCCTGCGTAAAGTCCGTGAGCGCGATATTGACGCTCAGCAGAAAGTCGAACGGCAGATTTGCGCGCTCCCAGGAGACTCCATCTCGGTGCAGCCGCTGGCGCGTCTCGCCGGGGCCGATGGCCATGAGCTCTCCGGTGCTCATGATCATCTCGCCAGCGAGGCGATGCCTGCCGAGCGCAGCCGGCAGAGGATGCAGCAGAATGCGCTCAATGGTCTCGCCGTAGTTCAGCAGCCCATGAATGCGTTTGGTTTTCTGCCCGAAGAATGCATCTTCGTAGGCGTTGTAGGTATTGCACCAGGGCAGATCGGCTATGGCTGCGGCAAGTGCCTCCCGCGCTGCCGCAAGGCTGCGTTGATCGAGATAATCGAGGGCGATGACCCCACCGTCGGCTTCGAGCGCTTTGCCGATTGCCTCGATATCTGTGGCGGGCACCTGTGCAAGCTGCGTTGACATCCTGTCTAACTTGAACGAGAAAGGGTCAGCAATCAACTCCGGACGACCCATGACTCAGGACGCCTGGCAGGCCACCGCCTGCATACTCTGCACCTGCAATTGCGGACTGAAGGTACAACTCAACGCCGAGGGCACCGATATCGCGCGCATCAAGGGCGATGAGAACCATCCGGCGTCGCAAGGCTATGTGTGCAACAAGGCCTCGCGCATCTCCTACTATCAGCACGGCGCGGACCGGCTCAGCTCGCCGAAGCGGCGGCGCGCTGACGGAACCTATGAAGACATCGACTGGCCCACGGCCATTGCCGAGATCAGCGAACGGCTGCGCAGCGTACGCGACACACACGGCGGCGAGCGGATTTTCTACTACGGCGGTGGCGGCCAGGGAAATCACCTGCCCGGCGCTTACGCGCGCAGCACCCTCGCAGCGCTCGGTGTTCGCTGGCGTTCCAACGCGCTGGCACAGGAGAAGACCGGCGAGTTCTGGGTGGCGCAGCGCATGTTCGGTGGTTGGCCGCACGGAGACTTTGAGCATGCCGAGGTGGCGGTGTTCCTTGGCAAGAACCCGTGGCAGTCACATGGCGTGCAGCGCGCCAGGGCGACCTTGCGCGACATCAGCAAAGATCCGAATCGCACGCTGATCGTCATCGACCCGAGGCGCACCGAGACCGCCGACCTGGCCGATATTCATCTGGCGGTTCGGCCTGGCCGTGACGCCTGGCTGCTGGCCGGCATGATCGCCGTGCTCGTGCAGGAAGACCTCATCGATCGCCCTTGGCTTTTGGAGCACACACGCGGTGCCGAGGCGGTGATCGCCGTGTTTCGTTCCGTAGATGTGCAGCGCTGCGCCAGCGCCTGCGGCGTGGCAGCCGATACGCTGGCGGCTACCGCCCGATGTATCGGCCGGGCGAGCAGCGTCGCGGTGCTCGAGGACCTCGGCGTGCAGATGAATCGCCATTCAACGCTCGTGAGCTACCTTCAGCGCCTCCTGTGGGTGCTCACCGGCAACTTCGGCCGGCCGGGTACGCACTACACGGCGCGGGGGCTCGGCGGCATCGGCAATGGCGTCGAACGCGGCAGGTCACCAGTGCTCGGTGAGCGCATCATCGCCGGGCTCGTGCCCTGCAACATCATTCCCGACGAGGTGCTGAGCAGCCACCCGAACCGCTATCGGGCGATGATCATCGAGTCGGCGAACCCCGTGCACTCGCTTGCTGACAGCGCCAAGTGGCGCCAGGCCATGCGGGCGTTGGAGTGCAGCGTGGTGATCGATGTGGCCATGACCGAAACCGCCCGTCAGGCCGACTATGTGTTGCCCGCCACGTCGCAGTACGAAAAAGCGGAGGCGACGTTCTTCAACTTCGAGTTCCCCGACAATTTCTTCCACGTGCGCGCGCCACTATTCGCGCCGCGAGACGGTGCGCTGGACGAAGCGGAGATTCACTACCGCCTGGTGCATTCGCTGGGTGCACTGCCTGACGGGGTGGATGCGTCGCTGAACCGCGCCCTCGAGGAGGGTGGCCGCGAAGCTTTTCAGGCGCAGGTCTTCACCTTGCTGGCCGAGCAGCCGACGTTGGCGGACTTCGCGCCGGTGCTGCTGTATCGCACCCTGGGACGGACGCTCCCGGAAGGTATGCGCAACGCCGCGACCCTCTGGGCGCTGGCCCATCAGCATGCGCTTGGCCATCGCGAATCCCTGGAACGTGCGGGTTTCGCCGGCGAAGGCATGGCGTTGGGCGAGGCGTTGTTCGATGCGATGCTTTCGAGCCCGAGCGGCATGGTGGTCTCCTCGGAAGGTTGGGAATCCGTGTGGGCACGGGTGCCTGGCGGGCAGATCGAGCTGGCGCTGCCGGAGCTGCTCGCTGAGGCCGAAACGCTGCCGCACACCGTGCCGGAAGAGACGTCGCAGGCGTACCCGTTGCTGCTCGCCGCGGGCGAGCGCCGCAGCTTCACCGCTAACACCATCATTCGCGATCCGGCTTGGCGCAGAAAGGACGGAGAGGGCGCATTGCGCATGCATCCAGAGGATGCCGCACGCATCAATCTGGGCGAGCGCTCCCAGGCGCGGGTGATCAGCGCAAGCGGCAGTGCCGAAGTGACGGTGACCCTGGATGAGCGCATGTATCGCGGCCAGGTGTCGCTGCCGAACGGCATGGGGCTGAGCTACGCGTATGTGGATGGCACACAGCGCACGGTGGGTGCTGCGCCGAATGAGCTGACCTCAACGGACCTGCGCGACGCCTACGCGGGCACGCCCTGGCACAAGACCGTACCGGTGCGGGTGGAGGCCATGTGACACCCGAGGAATGGCACTCCTGGCGCGAGTCGGGTTACTTCGTGCGGGCGCAGCAGTTCGGCGCCGAAGAGCTGGCACGCCTGCGTGATGCGGTGGAGGCGGTGGCCGTTGCGGTGGCTGCGGCAAGTACCGACGGCCGCACCTACTGGCTGGACGGCAAGCGATTCGTGGATGTGGGTTCCACTACCGTGCAGTTCGAGCACTCGCCGCCGAGCGATACGGTGCGGGTGGTAGAGCCGGTGCACGATCAGCATCCGATGCTGGATGTGCTGGTCGATGATGCGCGCATTGTCGAGCCCATGCGGGAGCTCATCGGCACGGCGCAGGTCACGCTCTGGAGCGATAAGCTCAACCTCAAACGGCCGCGCGAGGGCACCGGCTTCGGCTGGCATCAGGACGCGCCGTACTGGGTGCACAGCTGCAGTCACGTCGACAAACTGCCGAACGTGATGATCACGCTGGATGATGCGTATGCTGGCAATGGGTGCTTTCGTGTCATCGCCGGCAGCCACCGGGCCGGCTGCCTGCCCGGCACCGACGATGGCACACAGCTCGGCGGGTTCTACACGGATCCTGCCGCTTTCGATCTC
>JAUILW010000150.1 GCA_030432795.1 Gammaproteobacteria bacterium | reverse complement strand
CTTTGCCGATTACCCCGTTAGGCTTGAGCACCTGTTGGAGATGACGTCGGGCCTGCCGGACCTCAGCGGTCGCGCGTTTGACGACAATCGTGCCATGCCGCTGGCCCAGGCGCTGGTGGAGCATGGCGACTCGCTGGTGGTGCGCTGGCAGCCTGGGCTTGCCCATTCCTACTCGAATGCGACGATGGGGCTCACAGAGCTTGCGGTGCAATCGCTTGCTGACGAGCCGTTTGCCGCTGCGCTCGAGCGCCTGGTGCTTCGGCCGCTCGGCATGCCGAGCGCTGCGCTTGAGCCGCTTGCCGGGCTTCCCGGAGGTTTCAAGGCAGATGGCGTGACGCCGATTCCCTACTGGAACATGACCTTCCGGGGCTTCGGCGCGCTCAATGCCTCCATCGAGGAGATGTCGCAGCTCCTGCGGGCGTTGCTCGGGTGGCGTGATCGACCCTGGAGCGAGGCGGTGCACGCGCGGCTGTGGCGCCCCCACACAGGACTCGATGCGCTTGCCGGATTGCCGGTCGGCTACGGCGCGGGAATCTACGGTCGTGTTCGCGATGGTTGGCTATGGCATGGGCATGGCGGCGACGCGGACGGCTACCGGTCGCGATACGGCGTGCTGCGTGATCTGCGTATGGGCTATGCGGTGGTGATCAACGTTGATAACCCGCGTCTGCTCGGCGAGCTGGTGCGCACCATCGAAGCGGCACTCGTTGCTGGGCAACGCCTGCCTGGCAAACCTGATCTGTCTTCGCTGGTAACGTTGGATCAGGCGTGGACGGGCAGCTACTACCCGGTTGCAAGTCGCTTCGGTGTGGAGCGGCTTCGCAGCGGCAAGGCGGAAGAGCTGCGGCTGCGTGTGGCTGGGCGCAGCGTTGTCATTGAGCTTGGCGCACGATCTCACAAGCTCCGACATGTCGGTGGCGGGCTTCTGACGCGCAGCACAGCGGAGTTGGCGGAGGCCGGGCTGGTGCGACTCGCACAGCGCAGTTATCTGACCGGCACGTTTGGCACGTATGTCAGGCGGGACTGATAGCGTCAGCCGGCGCCGCCGATCTGAACAACGACCTCGATCAACGCGTGGCTCGCCGCAGAAGCAATGATGAGCTGTAGCATGCACAAGGAAACCAGCGCAAAACCGGCAGGCGCCGGCGAGGCGGCGTTCGTCGCGCTATAGCCGCTCCAGTGGAAGCGCTCGGTGGATGCATGTGGCCCGGTCACGAGGCGGGCCACCCGCTGCAGCACGCCCTGATCCCCCACGCGACTGAGCACCGCAGCGTCGCAGGCCCGTTCGTTGTCGTCCGCCAGATCCTCGCGAATCCGCTTGCGAGCAGATGTTGGCCACAACACCGTTGACCATCGGGCTGACAGATTGCGCAGGTTGTCGAAGCGTGCGGCGTGCGCCTCTTCGTGGGCCAACACTACCTGCAGCTCTTCCTCCGTCAAAGTCTCGACCAGGCCTCGCGAGAGCACGATACGCGGCCTCAACAAGCCGCAGCACCAGGCAAACAGATGGTTGGTGTCGACGATCAGCCTGGCCTGATCGGCGCTGGGCCTGCCCAGCGCGAACAGCGTGCGTAGGCGCTGGTGTGCAAGCAACAGGGCGCGAATGGCGCCGATCAGGCAGACTGTTGATAACACTCCCGCCAACGCGAGAAGCGCAACACTGCCTGCTGACTGTGCTGTGATGAGTGGGCTGTGCTGGTCGCACACGCCGTCGTGGCAATGCGGCAGAACCGGCATCTGTTCGATCCACGGAGTGAACTGCATGAAGGCGGTGATGATCACCACAGTCGGAGCTGTCAGCGCGTAGCAGAACGTGACAAGGGACCGGGATGACGGGGATAGATTGCCCACCGCCCGACGAAACGGTGTGTACAACCACGCGGAAAGCATGGAGGACATCGCCATGGCAACCAGCATCACGCCAGCGCTTTGCACCATCGTGGCCGACATATCAATCGCGCTCCTCAGGTTCGGCATCCAGCGCTCTGATTATCTTCTCTCCCATCTCAGGGTCGTCTGCCGCCACAAATTCGGCGAAACCGGAGATGATCGGCGCCATGTCTCCCTGGCCGATGTTCTGGGCCAGATCCTTGAGCATGCGGCTGACCAGCTCCGTGCGCGTCAGCGTGGGCTGGTAGATGAAGGCGCGCCCGCTCTTGGCGCGTTCGATGAGCCCCTTGCCGCGTAGACGCTCCAGCGTGCTCTGGATGGTGTTCAGCGATACCCGCTGCAGATTAATCAGCCCGTGCAGTTCCTGTGCGGTGAGGGCTTTTCGTTGCCATAGCGCATCCAGCACCTCCAGTTCCCTCGGCCCGAGTGCCGGTGTCGGTGCGCTTCTGCCAAGCAACGTCGATAGATTGTTTCGGAGGTTCTTCATCGAAAACCGATCTCTTCTCGGATCAGACCAAGCCGTCTAGCCTGCGAATCCCTCAAGATACCTGAATCCGCTGTCGATGAAGATATGCTCTGTCGTGCTTGGCCTTTCCTGGCTGCTCGGGTTGTGTGCACCAGCAGGACATGCGGCCGCTGGAGTAGGCGACCGTCTCGAGGAAGTTGTCGTCTACGGTCGCGCCGAGCGGCTCATCGGCCAGGCGGCGTCGGCGACGGAAGGTATTGTGGGTTATGACGACATCCAGCTGCCGCCCATGCTGCGTGTCGGTGAACTCGTGGAGTCCGTGCCGGGCATGGTGGCCACGCAGCACTCCGGAACCGGCAAAGCCAATCAGTATTTCATCCGTGGCTTCAATCTGGATCACGGCACGGATTTCGCCGTCAGCGTTGAAGGCGTGCCGGTCAACCTGCGCACGCATGGACATGGACAGGGCTATCTGGATCTCAACTTCCTGATCCCCGAACTCGTGCAAACGACGCGCTACCTGCGCGGCCCGCACTCCGCACGCGTGGGCGACTTTTCGTCCGCGGCGAGCGTCGACTTCAGCCTCTATGAGTCTCTGGAGGGCGCGGTGGCATCCCTGACGCTCGGCGAGCATGGCTATCGGCGGGGCCTCGCTGCTGGATCTGCGGACCTCGGCAGCGGCACGTTTACCGGTGCTGTGGATGTCGGCCGCTATGACGGGCCGTGGGAATTGGATGAGGATCTCGAACAATACAAGCTGTTTCTCGCCTATGCGGCGACGTTGGGGGAGGCCGACCTGCGTGTTACGTTGCAGGGTTACGACAGCACCTGGCGCGCCACCGACCAGGTGCCGCGCCGCGCCGTTCGTTCCGGAGCCATCGACCGGCTGGGCTTCATCGACGACGATCTCGGCGGCGATGCATCCCGTTGGGCGCTCACGGCGCGACTGGACACCGAACGCTGGTCGTTACAGGCCTACGCGGTGGACTACGACTTCACCCTCTACTCGAACTTCACCTACTTCCTCGAAAATCCCAACGAGGGCGATGAGTTCGAGCAGCAAGACGGCAGGCGCCTCTACGGCGCGCAGATCACCAGCAGCGACACTGACGCGAATCTGCCGGGCGAAGTGGCGCTGCACTGGGGTGCGCAGGTCCGCTTTGATGATATCGACGACCTTGGTCTGTACGCCTCCCAGGAACGGAGGCGCCTTGCCACGGTGCGTCGCGATCGTGTGGAGGAACTGTCGGCGGGTGCATGGGTGGAGGCGCAGTGGCAGATTGCACAACATTTGAGGGCGACGTTGGGACTGCGCGGCGACTGGTATGACTGGGACGTGCAGGCGTTTCGCTCCGCCAACTCGGGATCTGGCAGCGACACGCTCCTGAGCCCGAAGCTGTCGCTCGCCTGGCGCTTTAGCGACAATGCCGAGGCCTACCTCAACTACGGCCGCGCGTTCCATTCGAACGATGTGCGCGGTGCAACCATATCGGTGGATCCACTCAGCGGCGATGCCGTTGACGATGTGCCGGTGCTCGTGCGTTCCACCGGCGGTGAGCTCGGCCTGCGCCTGGAGCACGGTCGAACGTTCAACACCACATTGAATGCTTTCTGGCTGGAACTGGACTCGGAACTGGTCTACGTAGGTGATGCGGGTACCACCGAAGCCAACGACGGATCACGCCGCCACGGATTCGAGGCGTCGCTGTTCTGGCAGGCCACCTACTGGCTGGCGCTGAATGCTGCCTGGACCATCACCGACGCCCGTTACAAGACCGACCAGGGAGGCGGGCGCGAGATACCCGGGGCAGTGGGGCAAACCGCCACGTTCGGGGCGAACGCGGCGTGGCGAAATGGTCTCTCCCTGAGCATGCGGGCACGCTGGCTGGGCGAGGCGCCGCTGACCGAGGACCGTGCTGTGCACTCCTCGAGTTCGTTCCTCGTCAACATGGGTGCCGCGTACCGGGTGGGCAATGCGGAGTGGCGCCTGGATGTATTCAACGCCTTCGATTCGGAAGACGACGATATCTCATACTTCTACGCCTCACGCCTCGCTGGCGAGCCGCTGGTTGGGGTAGAGGATGTGCACCTGCATCCTCTGGAGCCGCGCACGGTGCGCGTTTCTTTTACGTGGCGTTAGGAGTAGGAGGCGCGTTGACGCCGAATAGAGCCTGAGCTGCTTTGGCTGCGACATATTGTCGCAGCGTATCCCGGGCTGGCAGCAGATGCGGGATGATGTGGCCTCTGATCTGCCGTATGTTTGAGCCAGCTAATCGCCGGCCATCGTGCATGGACTCAATACTTCACTACCTGCTTCTCGTACGCTTGTGCGCTATCAGCGGACTGGTCTTCGGGCTGGCGATCATGAACACCGCTTTCCTGGTCACCGTACCCTGGATACCGGTATTGTCGATTCTTGCTGCTCTTGGTGCGCTTACGTTTGCCGCGTGGCGGGTCGCCAACCGCCGCGGAAAGCTGACACAGCGGGGTTACATGTGGCAGCTCTCCGCCGATGTGGTTGCTCTGACGGGTATCGTGTATTTCACCGGTAGTGCATTCAATCCGCTGATTTCTCTATTTCTACTTCCCATAGCGTTCAGTGCCGCGGCGCTGCCCATGTTCGGCACGTTGTTTCTCGCGGGACTTGCAGTACTTTGTTATACGTGCCTCATGTTTGTTCCGGTGGCGCATCAGCACTCCGTGGAAGGGATGGTCAACCTGCACATCTGGGGGATGTGGTACGGCTTTCTGCTCACCGCATTCTGCATGGCGCTGTTCGTGGCAGGCCTTGCGCGCGATGCCCGTCGCCGGGATGCGGAACTGTCTGTGTTGCGGGAACAGGCGCTTGAGGCGGAGCGGCATGCTGCTCTTGGCACGCTGGCAGCGGGAACCGCCCATGAGATGGGTACCCCGCTGGCGACTATTTCGGTCGTGGCCGGTGAGCTTGGTGAAAGCGTGCTGGACCCAGATGCGCGGCGGCAGATCAGCAAGCTTATGGAGCAGGTGAAGCGCTGTAAATCGATACTACAGGCGATGGCCTCCGACGCCGGTGCGCTTCGTGCGGAAAGCGGCGCGGCGATGCCTCTGGACATCTACCTGGATGAGATCATCGACAGATGGAGAGCGAATTATCCCGCGTTTGCGCTGAGTTACCACAGGTCTGGATCGGACCCCGTACCGGAGCTGGTGGCGGATCGGGGAATTACGCAGGCAATCACCCACATCATGGATAACGCCGCGCATGCTGCTCAAACCACGGTGTGTGTTGTCTGTGAATGGAGTGCGGACGTGCTCAAAGTCAGCGTGCGAGATGATGGGCATGGCATTCCGCAGGAAATCGCCGGGCGTCTTGGCCGAGAAGCAGTATCGACGAAGGAGGGGGGGCTGGGCATCGGCGTGCTGTTGTCCAAGTCGAACCTCGAACGTCTTGGCGGTTCACTTGATCTCTTTGACAGAGAGCAGCAGGGGACAGTCGCGGTGATTCACCTGCCACTACGCGCGCTGAAAGTCTCATGAGCAGCGGGCGTGGTGCATGTCTGGTGGTAGACGACGACGAGGACTTTAGAGAGGCATTGGCTGCTGCGTTGCGTCGCAGAGAGATGACTGTTCATGTCGCAGGCGATGGCGAGGCGGCGCTTGCGCTGATCGGAAGAACGCTCGTGTCTCACGTTGTTCTTGATCTGCGATTGGTCGGAGACTCAGGACTCCAATTGATTACGCCCATACTGGAAGCCTCGCCGGGTGCGCGAATCGTAGTGCTCACCGGCTATGCGAGCATCGCCACGGCAGTGCAGGCAATCAAGCTCGGAGCAGCGCACTATCTCACCAAACCAGCAGACGTCGAAGAAATATTGGCCGCTTTTTCTATGAGGCCAGAGGAGCAGAGTTCCTCAGTGCCGAAGGTTCCGGCACCGTTGAGTCATGTTGAATGGGAGCACATTCAGCGAACACTTCTTTCGTGCGAAGGAAATGTCTCCGAGGCAGCCCGAAAGCTCGGTCTGCACCGCAGAACGTTGCAGCGAAAACTGCGCAAGCGCCCCTCCGGGCTCTAGAAAGTTCGGGCAGCCATGGCTTTGCTGCTTTCCGGGTGTCAATGTGCTGTATGGTTAGCGGGTCAGCCTTGTGATGCTCGGCGCAGCCTTGCGCTCGCGCTGCCGCAATGTCATCCCGCAGTAATGCCGTTCCGCAGCATGCGAATCCCGAGTTCAGACCTGAGCCATGCACGGCTATTCGTTCTTCCCCATGAGCCGATGTGCCGGCGTAGACCCCTGGCCCGGAGACCGGTATCTATTTGACACACTGGGCGATATCGCCTGCAGAGCTGTGAGCATCAACGAAGCCCATTGCGCCGGGTATGCGACAGAATGTCGCGATGACTCATTCCCGGGTCCGATTGAGATATGGTCGTTTGTAGCTTGCGTTTCCTGGCCTTCGGCTCTCGCGGCATCCACATTGAGGAGATATCTGATGGACACATCACGGCGGGCACTGCTTCGATTGAGCGCTATTGCACCCTTCATGGCCGCGGCGGCAGGCGTTCGTTCTTCCGACGCGGGCTCCTATCCGTTTGGCGGCAGCAGGACAGAAGCGCTGCAGATCACCACCACCGCGCACACCGACCTCATGCGCTACCCGGGTATGAACATGCACGGTACCGAAAAGATCGCGATGGTTTGCTACGACGGTATGACGATGCTCGATCTGGTCGGCCCTCAGTATTTTTTTTCCTCACTCATGGGAGCGAAAGTCTTTCTGGTAGCCAAAGATCCGGGTCTGCGCCCGATCAGGGGCGATACGGGATTTGCTATCTTGCCGGATACCGCATTGGACGAATGCCCGGACGATCTCGATGTGCTGTTCATCGGTGGCGGAACTTCGGGCACGCTGGCAGTTATGGAGGATGCAGATTTCATCGACTTCATTGCGGACCGAGGCAGAAGAGCCAAACATTTGACGAGCGTATGCACGGGCTCCCTGATCCTTGGGCAAGCGGGCCTGCTTGAGGGCAGTAGGGCTACAAGCCACTGGGCGACCCGTCATCTGCTCCCGTATTTCGGGGCGATAGAGGTCGATGCGCGGGTTGTTTCCGATGGTA
>JAUILW010000149.1 GCA_030432795.1 Gammaproteobacteria bacterium | reverse complement strand
AAATATCGTAGCTCAGTGCCAACCACCTATTGTAAAATTTCTTTACTGACACTCCGGATAGCTTAAAGCAAATTAGACTGCCAGTTCGCGTTCGTAGTGCTCTGCACTACCGACGATGGATTGATCCATCAGGCTTGTGCAGGTTGAGGTCGCACATGGAAATCGAAGTGATCGAATCCCTTTCTGGGTTCGAGCGGCTGCGGGCTGAATGGTCGGAACTCCTCCAGCAGTCCGGCGCCAACAGTATTTTTCTCACCTGGGATTGGGCGCACTGCTGGCTGCGCGCTCAAGCAGCGCGCGCCGCCCCCGTGATCGTGACCGTGAGATGCCCGCAAGGAAAATTGCTGGGCATCGCGCCGTTCAGCCTCCGGCGGTACCGGGCTTTCTCCGCTTATCCGATTAAAGTATTGCGACCACTGGGAGACATGGAATCCGGCTTCGAGTATCCGGATTGGATCGTCCGCAAAGACCACGAATTCGCGGTCTATGGCGCGATCGCCAAGCACCTGCGGAAAGCATCGCGTGCGTGGGATTGCATTTTCATCCCAAATGTCAGCGGCTGGTCGGGAGCCTGTGCACGACTGTCCGATGCAGTCGATTCCGCACGCATGACGAAAATTTCAAGGCGCAACGAATTCAGCCATGTCCGCCTGCCGGACAGCTACGCGAAACTGATGGCGGGGTTGAAGAAGAATCGACGCCAAAATATCGCGGCGGACGCCCGCCGTTTCGAGCGTATGGGTGCACGTATCGTCCGGTGCGAAACTCAGGCGCAGTTGGACGCCTGGCTACCGAAGCTGTTCCACCTGAATCACCGCCGCTGGAGTGCCAAGGGCATCACCGGCACCTTTGTGCGCAAACCAAGAGAAGCAGACTTTTACCGGCAGTTCAGCGGCATAGCCCTAGATCGCGGTTGGTTGTGGTTGCACGTGCTGGAGCTGGAAGGTGAAGTGCTCGCTGCACAGATCGGTTATGTCTACAACGGAAGGTACCTGGCGTTGCAGGAAGGCTTCGAGCCGGAGGCAGGATCGGGTGCCGGCACCGCACTTCGCGCCCGGGTGTTCAGTGACTGCATCGAGGCCGGACTCACGGAGTACGATTTTCTGGGTGATCACACCGAACACAAGGCACGCTGGGGTGCCACGCCGCGAGCCGGGCGCGACCTGTTCATCGCCAGGAGATGGTCGATTGGCGCCTTGGCTGTGCGATTTTCCATCTGGCCGACGGGGCGGTTCTTACAGCCTGAACAGATTCAGGAAGCAGTACCCAGTCAATCCCTGGCAGCGGAAGGCTGCACGCAACCTTCCACTGACGCAGGCGGTAGGTGCTGAGCCTTTCCTTTGAGACGTTTGACGAAGAACACCTTTGCATCGCCGCGCGCGTAGAAATCCGCGAGTTCCGCCGCGCGCAGGTAACCCCTGCGCTGATAGAACGCATGGGTTGGCGCGTACAGTCGCCGCCCGGAGGTCTCGGCGATAAGCTGTGTGGCGCCAGCACTTGCAGCCCCTTTCTCGGCGGCGGCGATCAGTAACGCGCCGATGCCGTGGCCGCGGCACGTGTCATCCACGGCGATCCAGTACAGATCGAAGCAGGATTCGGTCTGCTCGATAGGGCCACCCCAGGAGACGAGGCCGACCACCTGTCCGTGGAGTTCCGCCACCAGGTACGCATAGCAGGAATTCGGCAGCAGGGCTTCGTCAAAGACCTCGAGCGCGATGTCGACTTCTTCGGCGCTGAAGAAACCGCCGGTGGAGACAATCCGCCGCACCGCATCGCGATCTTCTGCGCGCGGCGCACGCAGCGTTGGTTGCGCGCTTGCGGCCATCACTCGGCCACCGCCAGCCGTAACAGGCGCCGCATGGCCGAAGTAAAATCCAGACCCGCTTGTTCGAGCGCTGCAGCAAATCCGGCATCCGGGGCAAGACAGGGATTGGCATTCACCTCCAGCACGTAGGGCACGCGCTGCTCGTCCACACGAAAGTCTACACGCGCGTAGCCGCGCAGCCCGAAGCGCTGCCACACCATGACGGCGATTTGCCGTAGCTCCCGCAGGAGCAGTCTGTCTTCAGCTGCGAAGTCAAAACGCCGCGGTGTGGCGCTGTACTCGAATGAGTCAGTGCGCCACTTGGCTGCGTGACCGACGATGTGCGGTTTGCCTGCCGGGAACGCGGAGAAATCGATCTCCGCCACCGGCAGCACCTGCACGCCGCTGCCGTCGTCCGCGTCTTCGTCACACTGCAGCAGCGCCAGATTGAACTCACGCCCGACGATGAAGCGCTCGGCGTAGAACGGCGTGTGATGGCGCCGTTCACGCGCGCCGATGGCCTGATCGGTTTCTTCCGCGTTGGCCGCGCACAGCACCGCAGAATCGTCCATGCCGAGGGAGGCATGCTCGAAGCGCGCCTTGAGTATCATGCGGCCACTGTCGAGGCCGCCGTCCTCCATGCCGAAGACGCGCCAATCCGGCGTGAGGATGCCTGCCTGCCGTAGGCGTACCTTCGCCGCCACCTTGTCCACACACGCGAGCAACGCAGACGCCCCAACACCGGTGTAACGGATGCCACGCGCTTCCAGCAGCATGGGTACCAGCGTTGCCAGGCGGTCCGTTCCGCCGAGCGCCTCCACCAGATTGACCACCACATCAGGCCGGGCGTGGGTGAGGGATTCGTCGAGTCGATTCAGATCCAGCGTGCAGGGCAGGCGAATCACCACATTGGTGCCGCGGGCCAGCGCTGTTTCCACCACCTGCACCTGTTCGAGCACGTCGATCTCCGCCGCACCGGCATTGAGCCCCGGCGCGTTGAACACGATGCCTATGCGCACTTCGCCGTACCTCCGCTGGAGACGATCCGCTGCGACGCAGCCACAACGATGTTGCGGATCAGCTCCACATACGGCATGCCTACCTTCGAGGCGATCATCGGCAGGTCGGAATGCTCAGGATGCAGCCCCGCCAACGGGTTCGCCTCGATGAAGTTGGGCCGGTCGTGCTCGTTGCAGCGCAGATCGATGCGCCCGGCATCCCGGCAACCGAGGGCCTCCCAGGCTGCCAGCGCCACCTGCTCCGCCCGCCCAACCAGCGGATCGCGCCGTGCGTTCACCAGTCGATAGTCCACCAGCGACTCGCAGGCTTCCTTATTGACATAGGAGTACACGTTAGCCTCTGCCTCCGCGCGCAGGACGATCTCCAGGGTACCGAGCACGCGTGCCTGACAACCGCTGCCGACGATGCCTACCGTAAACTCGCGGCCAGGCAGGAACGTCTCCACCAGCACGGGCTGACGGAAACGCTCCAGCAGCTTGCGGCACTGTGCATCGAGCGCCTGCCGGTCATACACGATGGACGCAGCATCCGTGCCCTTACCGGTGCCCTCACCGATGGGCTTGACGAACACCGGCATCGGCAAGCGCACGCTGCGGATATCCGCAGCGCTGCTCACCACCGCGTGCTGCGGCGTGGGCACGCCGGCGTTGCGCACCACCAGTTTGCTCCAGGCCTTGTTCATGCACAGCGCCATTACTGACGCATCGGCAAAGGTTACCGGAATGCCGTAGGCTTCCAGCACCGCTGGCACCTGGCTTTCCCGGGCACCTCCCGCAAGACCTTCGCAGATGTTGAACACCAGGTCCCAGCGATCGCCGGCCGCAAGGCGCCCGACAAGCTGTCGCACATTACCGATGCGGTCCGTACCGTAACCAAGGTCCCGCAGGGCCGTATCGATGCGATCCACCGTTTCCTCTCGATCGAACTCGGCGGTTTCCTCCTCCGTGTACCCTTGCGCCAGGTATTCCGAGCGCAGGTCGTAGGTCAAGCCGATACGCATGGCTACACCTCCCTCACGGGAATGCGGGTTGCCCCGACTGGTGCCTGTGTAGCGTCCGGATCCGGATAGCGGAACACGCGCCCTTCGAAGTTGCGCAGCAGCAGATCGTTGCCGTCGCGCCCAGCCAGATAGTCCGGCTGCAAGGGGATCTTGCCACCACCACCGGGCGCATCGATCACATAGGTGGGTACGGCGTAGCCCGTGGTATGGCCGCGCAGACCCTCAATGATCTCGAGGCCCTTACGCACGCTGGTGCGAAAGTGGGCTGAGCCGCTGATTGGGTCGCACTGGTACAGGTAGTACGGACGCACGCGCATCTTCAGCAGGCCGTGTACGAGGTCTTTCATGATCGACACGTCGTCGTTCACGCCTTTGAGCAGCACCGTCTGCGAGCCCAGCGGGATACCCGCATCCGCCAGGCGCTCACAGGCTTTCGCCGATTCCGGCGTGCACTCCTCCGGGTGCAGGAAGTGCAGACTCATCCACAGCGGATGGTGTTTGCGCAGCACGCGAACCAGCTCGCGGGTGATGCGCTGCGGCAGCACCGCCGGCATCTTCGTGCCGATACGCACAAACTCGATGTGCGGGATGGCGCGCAGGTTGGTGAGGATGTAGTCGAGGTTGTCCTCACTGAGCGCCAGCGGGTCGCCGCCGGATATCAGCACGTCGCGCACCTGGGTGGCACCGCGCAGGTATTCGAACATGGCTTCCAGACGACGCTTCTGCGGCGACAGCTCACCGTGCCCTACCACCCGCGAGCGGGTGCAGTAACGGCAGTAGGTAGAGCAGAAGTCGATGGGCAGCATCAGCACGCGGTCTGGATAGCGATGCACCAACCCAGGGACCGGACTGTGCCCGTCTTCGCCCAGCGGGTCATCTGCTTCGCCAGGCGAGCGCAGAAACTCCTTGCTCGACGGAATGACCGTGCGGCGCAGGCCCTGGTTGGCGTCCGCCGGATCCAGCAGGCTCATGTAGTACGGGGTGATGCCCACCGGCAACATCGTTCCACCCTGAGACAACGCCTCCCGTTCGCTGTCGGACAGCAGCAGCACCCGCTCGATCTGGGCGAGCGTCTTGAAGCGATTGCGCGACTGCCAGCGCCAGTCCTGCCATTCGGCATCGGACACATCGGGGAAGTGCTGAATGCGGAACTCGCGGGTACGGGGATTTTCCTGTTTGCGCGAACGCAGGCGCACGACTTTCGGGCGGCTGACGGGTTCCGGATCGGGCAGTGCAGTAAACGTCAGGTCGACGGCAGCACCGCCATCCAGCGCGAGTTGCGGCTGTTTGGCAGGGAGCGTTTTGCGGCTGGAAACAAGGGAGGAGATGGTGGATTTTGAGGGACGACGGACATTCTGGCGTTTAGGCCAGCCTCCGGGAGGTTCCTCACCAGAGTCTTCGATCATGATTCACATTCCTTTGACAGGTAGTCGAATTCTTGAGGTGCAACGAAAAACGACAGCTCTGAGAGCTGCCGCTGTTTGCGGACATTAGAACAACGGTTGCCGAAAGCAAGCGGTATTTTGTGGGGTCAATTTGGGGTGTGATGGGGTGCTTATTGTTGTGTTGAGAGCTTCCACTAGAGGGGGCCTATCGCCATTTTTTTGCTGCGCTGTGCGCAGCAGAAAAAAGGGCTGTCGGCTTTTCGAATCGGAGGGAGGCACGTTTTTTTGCCGTTGCTTTGCAACGGCAGAAAAACGTTTAGTGGCGCGCCCGCAGGGACTCGAACCCCGAACCCCCAGGTTCGAAGCCTGGTGCTCTATCCAATTGAGCTACGGGCGCTTAAGGGCGCGCAGTCTGCCCCACCGGGGGGCCTACCGCAAGCCGGATTCCTCTGCCAAAAACCTGACTTACTGGCCCGCGCGCAGAAACCGTCCCGGTAAAGAACCCGTGTGCTCATTATTCTTCAGCAGCACCTCACCGCCGACGATCGTGTGTGAGATACCGGTAGCGGTCTGCTTGAGACGCCGCGCTCCCGCCGGCAGGTCGTGCACCATCTGCGGCATGTCGCCGCCCACCGTATTCGGGTCGAACACCACCAGATCCGCAGCCATGCCCTCGCGCACCAGGCCACGGTCGTGCAGCCCCCAGACCGTGGCAGTGTCGTAGGTAATCCTGCGCACCGCCTGCTCCAGCGTGAACGCCTGTTTCTCACGCACCCAGTAGCTGAGCAGATGCGTCTGCAGCGAGCTGTCCATAATCTGCGAAACGTGCGCACCGGAGTCGGAGAAGGTCACCAGCGAGCGCGGGTGTTTCATCATCTCCAACACGTGGCTCTGGTCCTCGTTGGCGATGGGTTGGCGGAAGAACACCTTGAAATCGTGGGCCAACGCGGTGTCGATCATCAGCTCCACCGGATGCACGCCGCGTTCGGCAGCCTGTTGCGCCATGCTGGGCTTGTCGAACACCATGTCGTCCATGATGTACACGTAGTCCCACTCCGGTGGTCGCGCCTCGGCACCCACCACCCGCGGGCCGGTGTAGGGCTGACTGGCAACTTCGACCAGTCGGGCGCGCAGAACCGCATCGTTTCTGAGGCGTGCCATCTGCTCGCCGAGGGGCAGCAAACGGAAGTCGCGCCACACGTCCCACGTATCGAACGGCAGGTTGCCTTCGAAGGACAGGAGCGTGGACAGGCTGCGGGAATGCACCTGTGCAAACATGCGCCCGCCCGCCGCCGCCGTCTCATCAAGCAGGTCGAAATACGGCCGCCACACGTCGGGGGCGATGCGCACGCTGAACATCCCCCAGGTTTGCGTTACCCCGGATTCCACCGCCAATCCCTTGAGCCGGCCGAAGTATTCCGCGATGCGCTCCGGCTTTCGTCCTGGCGCTTCGCCAGCAATCTCGAAGATGCCCCGGCCGGTTTCGCCCACAGCGTTGACGATGGCACGCACCTCGTCCCACTCGGCAACGCGGCTTGCCACCGGTCGATCGTCTGCCGTGGTGTGATTGAAGGTCCGCGACGTGGAGAAACCCACCGCACCCAACTGCACCGCTTCGCGGGCGATGGCCGCCATGCGTTTTACCTCGTCTTCCGTCGCCGCTTCGGCAAACGCCCGCTCGCCCATCACGTAGGTGCGCAGCGCCGAGTGGCCGATGTAGCCCGCGTAATTGATGCCCTTTGGCAGCGCATCCACCACGTCCATGAATTCGGGGAACGTCTCCCAGCGCCAGTCGATGCCTTCAAGCATGGCTTCGCGGGAGATGTCCTCCGCCCGTTCGAGGTTGCGGAACACGTAGTTGGCGTCGTCCGCCTTGCAGGGCGCCAGGGTGAAACCGCAGTTGCCCATCACCACACTCGTAACGCCGTGGTAGCAGCTGCACTGGCCCAGCGGATCCCAGAAAATCTGCGCGTCCATGTGCGTGTGGCCATCCACGAAGCCCGGCGAGACCACCTGGCCTTCAGCGTCGATGGTCTGCCTGGCGCGTTCGCGCAATCGCCCGATGCGCACGATGCGCCCATTGTTCACCGCCACATCGGCGCGATAGCGCGCGCCGCCGGAGCCATCCACCACCTCGCCGTTCCGGATCAGCAGATCGTACATAACCCTCTCCCACGTTGGTCAGGCAGCCAATCTAACACTTGGCATTCGAAAGTTAGTGTATTAGTGTACCAACACACTAATATTC
>JAUILW010000908.1 GCA_030432795.1 Gammaproteobacteria bacterium | reverse complement strand
GCGGTCACGTCGAAGACTGCCAGCCTCAAGCGCCGTGACCTGGCACTGGCCGTGCAGCTGGCCGCCGACTGGGGTCTTCGTCATCGTGTGATCGCCACCGACGAGATAACCAAAGAAGAGTATCGGAAAAACCCCGTAAACCGTTGTTTTCATTGCAAAACATCACTGTATTCCGAGATGACCCATGTCGCCGAGGAGACCGGCTACGGGATTATTCTCAATGGCACCAATCTGGACGATCTCGGCGATCACCGGCCGGGCCTCGTCGCCGCCAACGACTTTCAGGTGCACTCGCCCCTGGTGGAAGCCGGCTTCCGCAAAGCCGACATCCGCACCGTGGCCCGAGCACTGGGGCTGGCCAACGCAGACAAGCCTCAGGCTGCCTGCCTGTCGAGCCGTTTCCCGTATGGCACCGCCATCACCGAAGCGCTGCTGGCGCAGGTGGAGACCGCGGAAGATGTGCTGGCCGACGCCGGGTTCAGCCAGTTCCGGGTGCGTCATCACGGCGATGTGGCGCGCCTGGAGCTCCTCCCGGAAGAGTTCCCGCTGCTTTTCGAGCAGCGCCAGGAGATCGAGCAGGCGATCCGCGCGGCGGGCTATCGATACGTTGCATTGGATCTCAAGGGTTTCCGCTCCGGCTCGCTGAACGACGCCCTCTCCCCTGACCAGATTCAGATCGTCGAAGTACGTTAGTGTCCCTTCGATTCGCACTGATCGGCGGCGGCGAGGGTGCGTTTATCGGCGCTGTGCACCGCTTAGCCGCAGAACTGGATAGCGAAGCGCGTCTCTCCGCCGGCTGCTTCTCCAGCGACCCGCATCGCTCCCGCCAGGCCGGACAAACACTCTACGGATTGCCGGAGTCGCGTTGCTACGGAGATGTGTCAGCGCTGGTGGCCGGCGAGCAGGCCCTGCCGGAGAGTGAACGGGTGCAGTTCGCCATCGTCGCCACCCCCAATCACACCCACTTTGCCATCGTCCGAGCGCTGCTCGACGGCGGCATCAGCGTCGTGTGTGACAAGCCGTTCACGGTGACGAGCGCCGAGGCACGCACGCTTACAGAACTCTGCCGCGAACGCTCCGTGCACCTCGCGGTCACCTACAACTACTCCGGTTACCCGATGGTGCGCGAGGCGCGCCGGCTCATCGCCGACGGCGCCCTCGGCACGATACGGCGTGTGCAGTGCGAGTACCTGCAGGGATGGCTCTCGCAGGACGAAGAGCGCACCGGCAATAAGCAGGCCGAGTGGCGCACCGACCCGGCCCGCGCCGGTGCCGCCGGTGCGTTTGGCGATATCGGCTCGCACGCCGAGCAGCTTGTGCGCTATGTCAGCGGCCTGGACATCGAAGCGGTGTGCGCGGATCTGTCGAGTTTCGTACCGGGGCGGCGTCTGGACGA
>JAUILW010000907.1 GCA_030432795.1 Gammaproteobacteria bacterium | reverse complement strand
TTCAGAGGTACGGTGGATGCGCCGAGCTGCATGGCGCCGATGGTCGCCTCAAAGCAGGCGAAGTCGTTGCGCAGCAGCAGCGCGACGATGTCGCCTTGCCATACGCCGGCGTCGTGAAGCGCTGAGGCTGCACGCATGGCGCGCTCACGCAGCGCGTCGAGCGGCAGATAGCGCTCGCCGCTGATGATGCCGTTTGCCGGCTGCGGCATATGCTCGTACCCCTTTGATCCCCCAATGCATGCAGCCTGCCAAAGGCTCCATGCAACAGCTTATGGCGTCAGCGTGTAATTCTTATGCGTCATTCAGGCGGTAGCCGGTGCGTGCAACCTTGGGCGTCACACCGAAGTGTCGTTTGAAGGCAGTGGTGAAGTTGGAGGGATATTCGTAACCCACCTCGAAGCTGATCTCGGTGATCGACAGCTCCGTGTCCTCCAGCAGATGCCGGGCGTGCTCCATGCGACGCGACTGGCAATAGTCGAAAATGGTCTGTCCGTACAGGTGCTTGAAGCCGCTCATCAGCTTGGCTTCGTTCAGGCCTACCTGCCGGGCCAGCCCCTGGATCGTGTGGTCCGGCACGAGGTGCTCGTTGAGGATGTCGCGAGCTTCCTGAATGAGGCGTGCATCGCGGGCGGGAATGTCGTTGTCGCCGGTGCTCGAGCTGCGCATGGCGGCCACGGTCAGGGCGATCAGCTCGTAGGCACAGCCGCGGGCGTACATGACGCGCATGTTGCCGGTGAGGCTGCAGTCCATCAGCCCGGTGACGGTTGCCGTCATGTCGGCGTTGAGCGGGAACGGATGGTAGAACGGCGGCTGTGTCAGCGCGTCTGCCATGGCTTGTGGCAGGTCGTCTGCCAGCTCATCGCGCAGCCAACTGCGAGAGGCGATGACGGTGACGCTGCGCTCGCGCGCTCCGGCGTCGTAGCGTTCGAGCTTGCGGTCGCCGTCCGTGGTAACGAGCATCGCACCAGAGTGCTCCCCGATGCGTTCCTCACGATCGCCCACGGCGATGGTGCCGGCGCCGGACAGGCGGAAGTGCAGCTTCACCGCCGCCTCGGCATCGAACGCCACTTCGAACGTGTCCTCGTAGTCCACCTTGCCGATCAGCACGGAGAGCCCGTCGCTGAGCTGGATCAGCTCCCGCGACCCGTCGAGCCCCGGGGCGATGGGGCACAGGCGACAGCCGTACTCGGCGGCCACGAGCTGATCGTCGGCCATCCGGTAGTAGCCTCTCGTCCATTCCGGCGGCTGGTCAGCCATGCGCGGCAGCCAGCGGTACTTCGCCGCACAGAGCCACGCGGTGCATCACGCGTCGATGCGGAAAGTAATCTGCGGCGGCGAAGTGCTGCGTCTGCCGGTTGTCCCACATCACCACATCGCCCGGCTGCCATTGCCAGCGG
>JAUILW010000906.1 GCA_030432795.1 Gammaproteobacteria bacterium | reverse complement strand
CGGGCCGCTGAACACGTTGCTGCGCAGTGTCGGGCTGGTCTCCGACCGCATCAGCATCATCGGCAGCTATTCCGGCGTGGTCATCGGTCTGCTGCACTACGTGATCGGCTTCCTCGTTCTCATGCTGTTCTCGGTGGTGCAGACCATACCGCGCTCCCTGGAGGAGGCGGCCGAGATCCACGGCGCCAGTCGCTGGCGGGTGTTCCTGCGGGTGGTCATCCCGCTGTCCCTGCCGGGGGTGATCTCCGGAACGCTGATCGTCTTCAACCTGTGCATGGGCGCCTTCGTCTCCGCCGTGCTGCTTGGCGGTGGTCGCGTGCTGACCCTGCCGGTGCTGATCCAGCGCAGCATCGTGCTGGACCTCGAGTACGGCCTCGGCGCCAGCCTGTCGGTGGTGCTGCTGGTCTCGGTGCTCGCCATCAACCTGTTGTCCGTGCTGTTGCTGCGGCGCATGCGCATCGCGCGCAGCGTCACCTAGGGCTGCCAGCGGCCGTCTTCCACCAACCAACCGCAACGGGATAGCAATCATGGTCATCGGAACCCAGGGCAAGAAGGCGATCATGCGGGTGGTCACGATACTGTTCGTCGGTCTCGTCTACGTCTTCCTGCTCGGTCCCGTGCTGGTCGTCGTGCTGGCCTCGTTCAGCGGCGGCGACATGGACAGCGGCCGCGCCTTCGTTCGTTTTCCACCCCAGGACCTGTCCCTGCAGTGGTACGGGGAGATTTCCTCCTCGCTGTACCACTCGCTGTGGGTCAGCGTTTCCGTCGCCGCGGTGGCGACGGTGCTGGCGCTGGTCATCGGCGTGCCGGCCGCCATCGGGCTGGTGCGTGGCCGGGTGCCGGGGAAGACCCTGATCGCGGCCCTGTTCCGTGCGCCGCTGCAGATTCCCTTCATCGTCATCGGCATCGCCTTCCTGCAGACCTACTACGTGGTCAACGACGTCCTCGGCGTCAGCCTGGTGGCGACCTTCCCCGGTCTGGTCATCGGCCACCTGTTCGTGACCACGCCCTACGTGGTGGGCTCCGTGGGCGCCGTGCTGTACCGGTTCAACAGCGCGCTGGAAGAGGCGGCCCTGAGCCTCGGCGCCAGCCACTGGCGCACGTTCTACCGGGTCACGCTGCCGATCATCATGCCTGGCATCTATGCCGGCTGCCTGTTCGGCTTCATGGTTTCCTTCGGCGACGTGCCGATTTCCCTGTTCCTCGCCGGCGCCCGTTTCACGCCGCTGCCGGTGGAGATATTCCACTCGATGGAGTTCGACTTCGACACGGCGATTCTGGCGCTGTCGACCATGATCGTATGCGCTTCCGTGTTTCTACTATGGGGGATACAAAAGCTGGTCGGGCTGGATGTCCTGCTGCGTGCAGGCGGGCGCACCTGATGCCCGGGTTCCGACC
>JAUILW010000905.1 GCA_030432795.1 Gammaproteobacteria bacterium | reverse complement strand
GATCGTAGGACAGCGCCAGATACATCATCGGGCGAACGACGATCTCTCCGTCGACCACCACCGCGCGCTCCTGAATCTTGTGCATGCCGAGGATACCGGTTTGCGGCGGATTGAGGATCGGCGTGGAAAGCATGGAGCCGAAAATGCCGCCGTTGGAGATGGTGAACGTGCCGCCCTGCATCTCTTCGATGGTGAGCTTGCCGGAACGGGCGCGCGCGCCGTAGTCATTGATGCTGTCTTCGATCTGCGCCAGCGACAGCGCATCTGCGTCGCGCACCACCGGCACCACCAGACCACGCTCGGTGGATACCGCTACGCCGATGTCGAAGTAGCCGTGGTAGATGATGTCGTCATGGTCGATGGATGCGTTCACCGCCGGAAAGCGCTTCAACGCCTCGACGCTTGCGCGCACGAAGAATGACATGAAGCCCAGCCGCGTGCCGTTGTGGGCCTTCTGAAACTCGTCCTGGAAACGCTTGCGCAGGTTCATCACCGCCGTCATGTCCACCTCGTTGAAGGTGGTGAGCATGGCGGCATTGTGCTGCGCCTCCACCAGCCGGCGGGCGATGCTGGCGCGCAGGCGCGTCATCGGCACACGCCGCTCGATGCGCTCGCCGGTGGTCGACGTTTCATCCAGCGCCAGCTCCGGCGTGGGCTGCGCCACCGGCTGGTCATCAACGCGCTCGGCTGCGGTGCGCGCCACATCCTCTTTGGTCACTCGGCCATCGCGACCCGTGCCTTCGACGCCGCTCATGTCGATGCCCATCTCATCGGCCAGCTTGCGCGCTGCGGGCGAAGACAGGATCTCCGCCTCTTCTTCCAGGGCGGCGGGCGCTTCTGCGGGGGGCGCTTTCGCCACCTCGCCAGGCTCGAACCGGGCGATCACTTCCTCACTGGCAACGATCTCCCCGGCTTCCTTCAGAATGCTGGTGAGCACGCCGTCGGCCGGCGCCACCACCTCGACGACCACTTTGTCGGTTTCTACTTCAACCAGCAGCTCGTCCCGGCGCACCGGCTCGCCAACGGCTTTTTGCCAGTCTGCAATGGTCCCTTCGGAGACCGACTCCGGAAAGGTTGGGGCTTTGATATCCATGATCTATCCAAACAGAGCGTCTTGCACCAGACGCTGTTGACGTTCTGAAAACAGGTGCACGTGGCCGCTGGCGGGCGCTGCATAGGCTTTGCGACCAGCATAGAGCAGATAGAGCGACTCGTCGTGCTCGAGTATCACACGGCGCATGTGATGCTGGCTGGCATACCAGGCGCCCTGGTTCATGGGCTCCTCCTGACACCAGACGACATCCTTGAGGTTGTGGTACGGGGCGATGACCGCGGCCAGCTCCTCTTCCGGAAACGGATAGAGCTGTTCGATGCGCACGATCGCGGCGTGACTGGCGT
>JAUILW010000904.1 GCA_030432795.1 Gammaproteobacteria bacterium | reverse complement strand
TCGTCTTCGAGTTCTATACCGAGCGGGCCGAGCAGGTAACCCACCTGCTCGGCGAGCATGCGGGTGCCGCTGAGGTCCAGCTGCCGCGGGTCGAGATTGTTGAACGTCGCGCCGCGCAGGTCCGCGCCAGACAGGCGCAGCGCCTGACCGCTGATGTTGCTGAGGTCGCTGTGGCGCAGGTCGGCCCCGCTCAGATCGCAGTTGTGCAGCAGCGCCTCGATCAGGCGGCAACCGCCGAGGCGCGCGCCGCTGAGGTTGGTGTCCGATAGATCCGCGTAGCTCATATTGCAGCCGTCAAAGTGGGCGCTGACCATGGGCGTTCGGGAGGCAATAGGCATGCTGAAATCGGCGCCGGTAAGCTCCACGCCCTGCATCTGGCAACGCTCGAACTGCACGTCGTAGGCAAGGATGCTGCGCAGGTTTGCCATGGACAGATCGCAGCCGGTGAACACAGCACCCGCGAGATCTGCATAAGCGAGATCGGCAGCCTGGTCGTCGTTCGCGTCGAAGAACACGCAGCGTTCAAATCGGCAGTCGCGTAGGCTGGCTCCACGCAGGCGCGTGCCTGCGAAGCGGCAGTTGGTGAACGTCGCACCATCGAGTTCTGCGCCCGCGAGATCCTGCGCGCTACAATCGAGGTCCAGGTAAACACCGTCTTTTTCCAGCTGCATGAGATCGTCCTTGTGAGCAAGCCCAACATACCCAAGCGCCCCAACGAATCCTACACCGCGCGCTATCGCCGGGAGCGGGGCGAGGGTAGTGGGCGCGCTAAACCCGGTGCGGTGCAGCGCAAACTCACGCGCGTGGTCGTCGCCGGCAGCCTGCTGCTGTTTGTTGTGGTGATCTGGCTTGTCGTGGAGTTGGGCGCGGATAGGGACGAGATGCTGGCGCTGTTCGGTACCAGCCTGCTCTTCATCGGCGCTCCTTTGTTGCTGGGCCTCGTGCTGGGCGGGGCCTGGGTGGCAGTGAAAGCCTGGCGTCAGCGCAGCGGCTCGAGTACACGCTCGGAGCGCAACTCGAAACCGGCGTCGTAGTCCAGGCTGAACGCCACGGCGCGGGCCTGGCCCAGGATGCTGTCCCGGGTGATCAGGCCGATAGATCGAGAATCGAAACTCTCGTCGCGGTTGTCACCCAGCATCAGGTACGCGCCTTGCGGCACGCGTACGGGACCGAACGAGGTCATCGCCCCGGGCGGGTGGACACGACGGACCTGAACCAGCCGTTCTGAGCCGAGAAGCACCTCTCGATATGTGAGATATAAGCCGTTCTCGCGCAGCAACGTGCGCTGCGCAGTTTCGCCGTTCACTTCCAGCACATTGTCGCGCATGGCAACCGTGTCTCCTGGCAAACCGATGATGCGCTTGACGTAGAGCCGACCATCCAGCGGCGATGGAAAGGT
>JAUILW010000903.1 GCA_030432795.1 Gammaproteobacteria bacterium | reverse complement strand
TTGATTCGGCCCATCCATGGGCCGAAGTCCTGCTCGCTTTGCTCGCTGGGACCGTTGCCGCAGGCGGCAACGTCCAAAACGGCATTCCTGCCGTTTTGTCGAACCCTGGGTTCGAATCGGAAGGGCGGAGGTATACGATCGGCGATGGGATAGTGGCAGGCGGGGCCACTGCCGCTCGATCGGTTTACGTGGCTGCGAGTACGGGATTGATTCGGCCCATCCATGGGCCGAAGTCCTGCTCGCTTTGCTCGCTGGGACCGTTGCCGCAGGCGGCAACGTCCAAAACGGCATTCCTGCCGTTTTGTCGAACCCTGGGTTCGAATCGGAAGGGCGAAGGGATCAGGTCGGCGATGGGATGGTGGCATTCGGAGGAATAATGGCGGAGAGGGAGGGATTCGAACCCTCGATAGGGGATTAGCCTATACTCCCTTAGCAGGGGAGCGCCTTCGGCCTCTCGGCCACCTCTCCGGGTGGGCGCAGTTTAATGGCATCTTGGTGTGCATGCCACGCCGCAATCACATGTTGAGATCATTCGCTTGACGGTCGGTCCGTTGAGGCCCACTGACGCGGCGAGCGTTCAGTGCTTGGCGGATCGAGTGGGCGAGTTGCTCTGTGGTGAACGGCTTCGCGACGAAGCCGTCGATGTGCGGTCCAGAGGGGTGATCGGCGCCGCTGATGAGCACTACGGGTAGGTTTGGGGCTTGTTCTTTGAGGATCCGCGCCAGCTCCTCTCCGTGTATGCCCGGCATGGTCTGGTCGGTAACGACAATATCGATAGCATCTTGCGCCGATGCGAACTTCTCCAGCGCTTGCGCCGCGTCGTGCGCGGTGATCACCTGATAGCCGAGGGCGCCGAGACCGCGTGCGGCAATCGTTGCGATGGCTTTCTCATCGTCTACGAACAACACGGTTTCTATACCTTCAGGTGCTTCCGTAGACACAGTGATGCCGCTGATCTGGGTGTACTGCGCGTCGGCGAGATGCGGAAAGTACACGTCAAACCGCGTGCCCTCTCCGACGGTGCTGCGCACGTCGATGGAGCCGTTGAGACTGCCGACGATGCCGTGCACCACCGCCAGCCCAAGACCGGTACCTTCCCCTTGCTCGCGTGTGGTGAAGAACGGCTCGAAGATGCGTGACAGTGTGTACGCGTCCATACCGGGGCCGGTGTCCACCACCCGCAACCGTGCGTAGCTGCCGGCTCGGGCGAGCGTGAGGCGCCTGGCGGTTTCTTCATCTACATGGCAGCGCGACAGGGATACCTCCAGCGTGCCACCCCCCGCGGACATCGATTGAGCGGCATTCGTGCAGAGGTTCAGAACGATCTGCACCAGTTGGCTCGGGTCCGCGAGGATCATGCCGCATTGGGGCTCGAGCCTGGTGCTCAAGTGCACTTCCCGGGGTAAC
>JAUILW010000902.1 GCA_030432795.1 Gammaproteobacteria bacterium | reverse complement strand
TTTCACGCGGACTCCAGCGGACAGTTGGTATTGGAGGTGCGGCGATGACGTACAAAGTGTTTCAGTGGGCGAGTGGTACCGTGGGTTCGCACGCGGCACGGCTGGTGGCCGGCCGCGCGCCCTACGACCTCGTTGGTTTGCATGTTACGAGCGCGGCGAAAGTGGGCGAGCGGGTTGAGGCGCTCATCGGTGTGCCCGCCGGAGACCTGCGTGCAACCGGTGACATCGAAGCGGTGATTGCCTCGGATGCCGATGTGGTGATTCACGCGCCACTGGCATCGAAAGTGTATGGAGACGATCCCGATCAGGACCTGAATGACATCTGCCGATTACTGGCAGCCGGCAAAAATGTCATCACGGTGGTCGGGTATCTCTACCCTCAGGCACACGGGGAAACCGTGGTGGAGCGCCTGCGCGATGCCTGTCTGGCGGGTGGGTCGACGTTCCACGGCACCGGCCTCAATCCCGGTTGGATGGGGGATCTGCTGCCGCTGACTATGACCGCTCTTTCCGGGCGCATCGAACGCATTCATGTGCTGGAGATCTCCAATTTTCAGTACTACCCGTCGCCGGAAATCATGTTCGAGTCCATGGGGTTCGGGTCGACCGAGGCGACGTTCCGTGCGCAGGGCCAGCGGCGGGCAGACTGGCTGGATGGACTGTTCCGGGAAAGCATCCTGCTTCTGGCGGATGGGGTCGGCCTGCATCTCGACGACGTGCGCCGCGACATGCAATTGGCGGTGACACCGAACGCACTGGACACGGCCGCCGGAACGGTGGCGGCCGGCACGGTTGCCGGGCAACATTGGCGCTGGGCGGGTGTGGCGGACGGCGCAGAACGCATCGTGCATGAAACGGTGTGGCGCATGCATGAAGATGTGGCGCCGGAATGGCCGGTGGGTGCGCACAGTATTCGGATCGATGGCGCACCTTGCATGCATCTGAACCTCGATGCCGACTATGTCAACGACGGCCTGATGGCGACCGCAATGCACGCGGTGAATGCCATTGCTCCAGTGTGCGTGGCGCCACCCGGCGTGAAAACGCCGCTCGACCTGCCACGCATCACCGGCTACGGAGCGTTCGATGGCTGAACTCGACCGGCGCATCACCTATCCGCTGCTCTGGAACCGTCTGCTCGCCATCGTCGAAGAGCAGGCGCAGGTGCTCATGCGCACCGCGTTTTCCACGGTGGTTCGCGAGGCAGGGGATCTGAGCGCCGGCGTCTTCGACACCGGCGGACGCATGCTCGCTCAGGCGGTGACCGGCACGCCCGGCCACGTCAACTCCATGGCCGAAGCGGTGGTGCACTTTCTCGAGGCGTACCCGCTGCATACCCTGGTGCCGGGCGATGTGCTCGTCACCAACGATCCGTGGCTCGCCACCGGCCACCTCAACGACTTCACGGT
>JAUILW010000148.1 GCA_030432795.1 Gammaproteobacteria bacterium | reverse complement strand
AGGAGTTCAGCGGCTACGCCTATCAGGTGAAGCAGGGCGCAAGCCGCGTGCGGGCGGCGCTGAAGAATGTGTACTTTCTCGCTCAGGGCGGCACTGCCGTCGGAACCGGCCTCAATGCGCCCAAAGGTTTCGCTAAAGCGGTGGCGGCGCGGATTGCTGATCTCACAGGATTGCCGTTCAGGACAGCGCCCAACAAGTTCGAAGCCATGGCGGCGCACGATGCCGTGGTGGAATTTTCCGGCGCGCTTCGGGTGGTTGCCGGAAGCCTGTTCAAGATCGCCAATGATATCCGCCTGCTCGGCTCCGGGCCGCGCAGCGGCATCGGCGAGTTGCGGCTGCCGGAAAATGAACCGGGCTCCTCCATCATGCCGGGTAAGGTGAACCCAACGCAGTGTGAAGCCCTCACCCAGGTGTGCGCACATGTCATGGGGAACGATGCGGCCGTTGGCTTCGCTGGCAGTCAGGGCCACTTCGAGCTCAATGTTTACAAACCGATGATGCTCTACAACGTGCTGCAGTCCATGCAGCTCCTCGGTGACGCGACGGCGTCGTTTGCTGAGCGTTGTGTGCAGGGCATCGAAGCGGATGAGGTGCGGATTGACCAACACGTGAACGAGAGCCTGATGCTCGTCACCGCCCTCGCACCGCACATTGGCTACGACCATGCCGCAGCCGTTGCAAAGGCGGCGCACGCCAACGGTACGACGCTCAAGGAAGAAGCCATCCGTCTGGGTTTTGTTGATGCCGAGACCTATGACCGGCTGGTGCAGCCGGCCAAGATGATCCGTCCGGGCTGAGGCATGGACACCGATGAAGCCTGGCAGCGCTGGGGCGAAAGAGAACCCTACTACGGGGTGATGACGGATCCGCGTTTTCTCAGCGCCAATCTGGATGAGGCGCGCAAGGCGGAGTTTTTTGCCACCGGTGAGCGGTATGTCGCACAGCTGAAGACAACACTCCAGTCGCTGTTCGATGTGGTAAACCCAACCCGTGTGGTGGATTTCGGCTGCGGCACCGGCCGCATCCTGCTGCCGTTGGCCGCTGCGTACCCTGAGGTGTGGGGCATTGATGTCAGCGCAGCCATGCGGCAGGAGTGTGAGCGCAATCTCGCTGCAAGTGGCGTCAGCAACGCCACGGTGTGCTCGACAGAGACCTTCTTGGCGGCCGGCGAGCGCTGTGATCTGCTGCATTCATCGCTGGTGTTCCAGCACATCCGGCCGGTGCAGGGTTTTGCGGTGCTTACCGAGATGCTGGAGCGGTTGAGCGATGGCGGTCTGCTCGCAGTGCAGTTCTGCACGGGCACTGGCCAATCCGCTGCCAGGGTGATGGCCAGTCGCGTGAAAAACCACGTGCCCGGATTGCCAGCGGTGGTGTCGTGGCTACGCAACCGGCAAGCGCTGCCCGCACCGATGGAGATGCATGCCTACGATCGACGGCAACTCGACGCGGTGTTCGCGCAGCATGGCGTGGCTATTGCTCGCGTGCGGGACTTTGAGGAAGCGGGCATCACGATAACGACCTATTTCGGCAGGAAAGCGGTCAGCTGAGCGCTTCTTTCAATCTATCCAGGGAGTGAATCGGCAGCGAGCAGCTCAAACCGCTGCACACGTAAGCCGCGGGGCGGGATTGCTCCTCGGCGGAGACGAGCCTTGGCAGGTACGACGGGATGGTGTTCGCGCCGTACGGGATCGCATAGACCTGCCGCCATGGTGTGTAACCGGTCGTCGCGGCGGCCTGCCATGCGCCAATCTCTTCGGCCGGCCCGCGTATCACCACCACCTGGGGTGCGTGACGCTGCTCTTCGAGTGCTGACAGCATCGTGCAATGTGCCGCCGGCACCTGTTCCATCAGGCTGCGGGCCCAGCGTAGCGTGCGATCCGCGGCTTGTAGATAGCGGCTCTCGCCCATCAGGTGGCCGAGGGCGTCGAGAGCGCGGGCCATTACCCCGTTGCCGGGCGGTAGCGCATCGTCGTTGCTTGGTTTAGGACGGTGGATGAGCGACTCGTGGCTGTGGGCGGTGAAATAGAAGCCGCCGGCATCCGTGTCTTCGAAGTCGGTGAGCGCGGCGTCGGCGAGTTCCTTGGCAAAGCGCGCATGACGATCATTCCATCGCGCCTGCAGCAGCTTGACCAACCCCTGCAGCAGGAATGCGTAGTCGTCGAGGTATGCCGGGTGTCTCGCGCTACCCGCTTTCCAGGTGGCAAACAGCCGCCCGTCAATCCAGACGTTTTCGAGCAGAAAGTCGGCGGCGTCGCTTGCGGCGTCGATCCAGTTGGGCTCTTTTAACACCTGGCCAGCGCGCGAAAGGCCGGCAACGGCGAGACCGTTCCAGGCGGTGAGCACTTTGTCGTCGAGACCGGGGCGCACGCGCTCGTCACGCGCCTGGAACAATTTCTGCCTGGCGGACGCGAGCAGCGCGCTGGCGTCTTCGGAGGTAAGGCTCAGCCGCTCCACCACGCTGCGCCAGCTGTCGGTGCGGCGCAGGTTCCACTTGCTCTCGAAGTTTGCCGGCTTGTCTAGCCCGTAGAGGGTTTCCACCAGCAGGTACTCGTCCTCGCTGAGCAGCTTTTTGACCTGCTCCCGGCGCCACACGTAGAACTTGCCTTCTTCGCCTTCAGAATCTGCATCCAGCGCGGCATGGAAGCCGCCTTGCGGATGGCGCATCTCGCGCAGCATCCAGGTCGCAGTTTCCCGCACCGTGGCTTCGAACAGCGGGTCAGGGCCAATGGACAGTGCATCGGCGTACAACGACAGCAACTGTGCGTTGTCGTAGAGCATCTTTTCGAAGTGCGGCACCTGCCATTGCCGATCCACGGAGTAACGGCAGAAACCGCCGCCGATGTGGTCGAAGATGCCGCCCCGCGCCATGGCGGTAAGGGAGCGCATCACGATGTCGAGGCTCTGCCGGTCGCGCTCGCCTGAGTGGTTGGTGTAGGCCCAGTGGCGCAGGAGCTTTTCCAGCGTGGCAGGCATGGGAAATTTCGGTTCCCGCCCGAAGCCGCCGTACTGAGCGTCGTACTGCGCGGCCAGATCATCGCGCGCTTTGCCGAGCAGCGCGTCGTCCTCGAGTGCTGAATCCTGCCCAACGCTGTGCAACTTGGATAGCACCTTGCCGACTTTTTCCCCCTGTTGAGAGAGTTCGTCGCGCTTGTCTTCGAATACCGAGTGAATGCGCAGAAGCAGATCGCTGAATCCGGGGAGACCGTAGCGCGGCGACTTGGGAAAGTAGGTGCCGCCGAAGAACGGCAGCAGGGTGTCCGGGTCGAGGAACATGGTCAACGGCCAGCCACCGGTATTCTGCGTGAGCAGTTGATGGGCGAGCTGGTAGACCTTGTCGAGATCCGGCCTTTCCTCCCGGTCGACTTTGACGTTGACGAAGTGCGCGTTCATGACGGCGGCGGTGGCGTCGTCCTCGAAAGATTCGTGCGCCATCACGTGGCACCAGTGGCACGCCGAGTAGCCAATGGACAGCAGGATCGGTTGCTGGCGCTCTCGCGCCAATGCCAATGCGTCTTCGTCCCATGGATGCCAGTCCACGGGATTGTCCGCGTGCTGCAGGAGATAGGGGCTGGTTTCTTGGCTCAGGCGGTTGCTCATCGCCGTGATGATGGCACGGGTACATGCGGAAGTCAGTTGATCTCCCGGCGGGCGTCTTGTTGAATGCCTGTGAGGGTGGGACGACAAGAAGAGTGATTATGCTCAGAAGCCTCTCGGCTGCGTTCGCGCTGCTGGCTATCGCTGCTGCATGCAGCGCCGTGCGGCAGGCCGTACCGATCATCAAGGATGTGAACCCTTTGCCGGCCATGGCGCTGTCGGAGATCTGTGTGCAAACCAACCACGATGTCACCAGGCAGCGTTTCGATGAGGACCTGACCACACTGTTCCGTGAGCTCGGGCTGTCGTCGCGGCCCAAGGAAGGCGCCTTTCGAGGTGAGTGCCGGGTGTGGACAAGCTACGATGCCGCATATGCCGGGCGTGTCCCGCCTTATTTGAGCCGGGCGACGATCGAGGTCTACGACGAGGATCAGCGGATCGGCTACATCCGCTACGATGCGAGCCAGGGCCACGGGCGTCTGGATCGGCACGGCACCACCGTATCGAAGCTCCGCCCGCTGGTCGCCGAATTGCTCGCGCGCGTCCTGGTGGAGTGAGGGCCGCTTTGTAAATAGGACACGGTTCGTGTTCAATCGAGCAGTACTACGCGGAGGCACCATTGGTCGACTCAGACGGTTTTCGGCCAAACGTCGGCATTGTTCTCACCAATGCCGAACATCAGGTTCTGTGGGCGAGGCGGGTCGGCGGGCACGACGCCTGGCAGTTTCCCCAAGGCGGCATCAACCCCGGCGAGTCCGTAGAGGAGGCGCTCTTCAGGGAGTTGGGCGAAGAGGTGGGACTGGAAGAGAAAGACGTTCGCATCATTGGCCGGACGCGTGGTTGGCTGCGCTATCGCCTGCCCGCGCGCTTGCGCCGCCATAACTCCACGCCGGGTTTCCAGGGACAGAAGCAGAAGTGGTTTCTGCTGCGTCTGCAGGCGCCGGACTCGGCGGTGAAGGTGGATCTGGGAGAAAAGCCGGAGTTCGATCACTGGCGGTGGGTGAGTTTCTGGTACCCGGTGCCCAAGGTAGTGGACTTCAAGCGTGACGTGTACCGGCGTGCGCTCAGGGAGCTTATGCCGCATCTGATACGCTCAGACCGCTAGGGCTGGTTCATGCTCGCAAGCCTTCGGGAAATTGTTCAGGACGTCGCCACCGCGGGATCGTTCCGCGAGGCGCTGGATCTGCTCGTGATTGATGTGCGCGCAGCGCTGGGCACAGAGGTGTGCTCGGTGTACCTGATGAACGCCGCGCGCGACCGCTTTCTGTTTGCCGCCAACGAAGGTCTCAATCAGGCGTTTGTGGGTGAATTTACGCTGGCTGTGAACGAAGGTCTGGTGGGCCTCGTTGCCGAACGCGCGGAGCCCATCAACCTGGAAGACGCCACCAATCACCCTCGCTTTGTGTTCCTCGAGGCCATTGGCGAAGAGCCGTTCCACGCATTCCTCGGCGTACCGATCATTCATCACCGAACGGTGCTGGGCGTACTGGTGGTGCAGCAGCGGGAGACGCGCCGTTTCGATGAGAGTGAGGAAGCCTTTCTGGTGACCCTCGCCGCGCAGCTCGCCACCGTCATCGCCCACGCCGAAGCCACCGGCGAGGTGGTGGCGCTGACCAGCGTGCCCGGCTCGGAGCGCGAAGACGTGCTGTACCGGGGTGTTGCCGGCTCGCCGGGCATCGCCATGGGCACCGCCGTGGTCGTGCTGCCGCTGGCAGACCTGTCCTCGGTTCCCGACCGCGAGACAGACGACATCACCACGGAGCTGATGCTGTTCGATCGGGCGGTGGAAACGGTTCGTGAGGACATTCGCCGCACGGGCGAGCAGTTCGCCGAGACCCTGCCCGCTGAGGAGCTGGCGCTGTTCGATGCCTACCTGCACATGCTGGACGACAACGCCATACCCGGCGATGTGCGAGACCGGATTCGCCTCGGCCAGTGGGCCCAGGGTGCTCTGCGACAAGTGATCCGGGAGCATTTACGTACCTTCGAGCAGATGGATGACCCGTACCTGCGGGAGCGCGGCGCCGACGTCAAGGATCTGGGCCTACGGGTGCTGGCGGTGCTCCAGGACAGCCGGGCGCGCAAGCAGCATTTTCCCGAGCAGAGTGTTCTGGTGGGGGAAGAGGTAACCGCTGGCATGCTGGCCGTGATTCCGCCGGAACGGTTGAGCGCTATTGTCTCCTTGCAGGGTGCTGGCAGCTCCCACGTGGCAATTCTCGCGCGCGCGCTGGGCGTACCAGCGGTCATGGGTGCCGTGGACGTGCCGCTGTACCACATCGAAAACGCCGAACTTGTTGTGGACGGGTACTACGGCGAGGTCTATGCCAATCCGTCCCGCACCTTGTCGACACACTTCCAGCAGCTCATCGACGAAGAGCATGAGTTCGCTACCGAACTCGAGGAGCTCAAGGATCTTCCCAGCGTCACCAACGACGGCTGGCGGGTGCGGCTGTGGGTGAACATCGGTTTGACAGGCGACCTCACGCGATCACTGGATCGCGGTGCGGAAGGCATTGGCCTGTTCCGTACGGAAGTGCCGTTCATGACGCAGGACCGCTTCCCCACTGAGGAAGAGCAGCGGGTGATCTATCGGGCACATATGGAGGCGTTCGAGCCGCGCCCCGTCACCATGCGTACCCTCGATATCGGCGGCGACAAGGCGCTCAGCTACTTCCCGATAACGGAGGAAAACCCGTTTCTGGGCTGGCGGGGCATTCGCGTGACGCTCGACCATCCGGAGATATTTCTCGCCCAGGTACGGGCGATGATCAAGGCCAACGCAGGCCTGCAGGGGCTGCTGCGCATCATGCTGCCGATGATCTCGGGGCTCGATGAAGTCATCGAGGCGAAGGGCTTGGTCAAGCGCGCCTTCGAGGAGGTACGCGAGGAAGGCGTCAATGTGAAGCAGCCGCACGTGGGCGTGATGGTGGAAGTACCGGCGGCTGTGTATCAGGCCCGAACGCTGGCGCGCAACGTCGATTTTCTTGCGGTCGGGTCTAACGATCTGACCCAGTACATGCTGGCGGTAGACCGCAACAACCCACGGGTCGCGGGGTTGTACAAGGAGGTGCACCCGGCGGTGCTGATGGCCTTGCGTGAAGTGGCGCGGGCGGCCCACGTGGAAGAAAAGCCCATCGGCATCTGTGGAGAGCTGGCGGGCACGCCCATTGGCGCCGTGCTGCTCATGGCCATGGGCTACGACGTACTGAGCATGAACGCCACCAATCTGCCCAAGGTGAAGTGGGTGATACGCAACATCAAGCGGTCGCAGGCGCGCCGCATGCTGGCCCGCGTCCTGAAGATGGAGCAATCGAAGGAGATCGAGGAGTACATGCGTCAGGAGCTGATTGACGCAGGCCTGGGTCGCGTCGTTCCGCGCCATCACCACTGAGATGTCTGCTGATCTGCATGCGTCACGATGGTGGCTGCTGGCCGGCCTGTGGCTGGTGTACTTCACCTTCGGCCTGAGCATCACGAGCCTGGCGCCGCTGGTCATCCTCATCGAAGGCGATCTCGATATCAGCCACGCTGCCATGGGCAGCATCATGGGTGCCTGGCAGCTCGTCTACATCTTCTCCGCAGTTCCGTGCGGCGTTCTGTTGGACCGCCTGGGTGGCCGCAAGTCGCTGGTGATCGGCGCGGTGCTCATCGGCGTCTCCACCCTCGGCCGCGCGGTTGCCGATGACTACTGGAGTTTTCTGGCGGCGGTGATGCTGTTCGGCGTCGGCGGCCCCATCGTTTCCAGCGGTGCGCCTAAAGTGGTGGCGCAGTTGTTCTCCGGCAGCGATCGGGGCTTTGCCATGGGCATCTACATGACGGGCCCGGCGATCGGCGGCGTGGTGTCTTTGACGCTCACCCATGCGGTGCTGTTGCCATGGCTTGGTGACTGGCGCGCGGTGATGCTCCTGTGGTCTGCAATCGCATTTGCCGGCGCCGTG
>JAUILW010000901.1 GCA_030432795.1 Gammaproteobacteria bacterium | reverse complement strand
GATCATGGATCGCTGCAGCATGCCGCCGGAAAACTCGAAGGGATACTGACGGGCGCGCTTGGCGGCCTCAGGTATGCGCACCATTTCCAGCAGCTGCACTGCCCGCGCCATCGCCTGCTGGCGGGTCCGCCCACGGTGGACCTCCAGCGTCTCGGCAATCTGCGCGCCAATAGTCATGGTGGGGTTCAGCGACGTCATTGGGTCCTGAAAAATCATGCCGATCTCGGCGCCGCGGATGTCCGCGCCGTCGAGCATGGGATTGCCGAGAATTTCCCGGCCGCGCAGCTTGGCCGAGCCGGACGTGATGCGGCCGGGGGGCATGGGTATGAGCCCCATCACCGACTGCACCGTAACGGACTTGCCGCACCCTGACTCGCCAACGATGGCCAGAGTCTCTCCAGCGTCCACCGCGAAGCTCACATCGCGCACGGCCTGCACCGTGCCACCGTAGGTGTCGAACTCCACGGCGAGGTTTTCTACTGACAGCAGCTTGCTACTCACGGCTGCGCATCTCCCTATTCTCGGCTCCGCATACGGGCATCCAGCGCGTCGCGCAGGCCGTCGCCCAGGAGGTTGAACGCCAGCACCGTGATGCTGATGAATACAGCGGGGAAGATCAGCTCGTGCGGGGTGGTGAGCATGGTCTTGATGCCTTCGTTGCACATACTGCCCCACGACGGGGTGGGCGGTGCGACGCCCATGCCGATGAAGGACAGGAACGCCTCTGTGAAGATCGCACTCGGTACCGCAAAGGTCAGCGTCACCAGGATCACGCCCATGGTGTTGGGGATCATGTGCCGCAGCACCAGGTAGTTGGTCTTCGCGCCCAGAAGTCGCGACGCGCCAATATAGCCTTCCTCGCGTATCTGCAGAATCTGCCCGCGCACCAGACGCGAGGTGGCCGGCCAGCTCAATATCACCATGGCGATGAGCATCGGCATGATGCCGCTTTCGCCAGGGCCGATGCCGAACATGATCTTGAACAGAATCATGAATAGCAGGAACGGAAGCGCCACCACGAAATCCGCAAAACGCATCATCAGGCCATCCATGCGACCGCCGAGAAAGCCCGCCGTTGCGCCCCAGGCGACGCCGAGGATCACGTACAGAAAGGGTGCGACGATGCCGATGAACAGCGATACCCGCGCGCCGTACATGAGGCGCGCCAGCATGTCCCGGCCCAGGTAGTCAGTGCCGAGCGGATGCGCGGCAAGGGTGATGGAGTCGCCCACTTGCGCGTTGTGGCCCGCCGCCAGCAGGCCGCGCTTTTCCGCATGGCTGACTGTGATGGCGTTGCGCACCTCGATTTCACGGGTGACCGCACCTTCCAGCTCATCTCCGTAGCGATCCAGCGGCACGACGGTGTAGTAGTAGCTTGCAGACTTCAGATCCAGCCGATCCTCGAACCAGG